>JASJDD010000073.1 GCA_030065735.1 Crocosphaera sp. | reverse complement strand
GTCGAGGTGTCGGGGGCGATGAGTCTAGATAACTGGCGTAGAGGTATAAAGCCTCTGTGGGCAGAAATATCCCGTCGTGAGTCGGGAAGCCCCAACTATAATCTGTGATTTAGTTGGGGAGGATGTCACTTAAATGTAATATGGGTAATATAGTGGAGAAATAAGGAAATGTGATAGAGATGCGGCCCTTGAATTTACCCCAGGACATTGAACAAAACCTTGCCTTTCTTGCCAGAGAAACCGGACGGGAGAAAGACGATCTTGTGCAAGAAGCCATCGTTAGAGGAATAGAGGATCTAATGGAAGACCTAAAAGACATAAGAGATGCCAAAAAAATTCTAGCAAGTTCCAGCAGACAGTGGACTCTTGAAGAGGTGGAGGCAGAACTTGACTTGGAAGGTCGCATTTGGGGATAGTTTAATTATTTTGAGGGTCTTTATAACAAATTAATCCTTTTTTAAATCTTTGGAAAATTGTATGAATTCTGATATTAATCAAAATAATAAATTAGAATTTGTTGAAAGGGAATTACAAGAAAGAGAAAAAAATAATTATCTTAGACAATTAAATCCCATTTATCCTAAAGATGCCATTACTATTGTTAAAAATGGCAAAACTTTAATTAATTTTAGTTCTAATGATTATTTAGGACTCTCAAAACATCCTAAGATTATTGCAGCTTCTCAAGACTATCTTAACCAATATGGAACCGGAGCAACCGCATCCCGTTTAGTTACAGGAACTTATGATATTCATGAAAAATTAGAGGAAAAAATAGCAAAATTATGTAATAAAGAGGCTGCGTTGCTATTTAACACAGGATTTCAAGCTAATACCACCATTATCCCTAGTTTAGTCAATAAAAAATCCTTGGTCTTATGCGATCGCCTGGTTCATAATAGTATTCTGCAAGGTATTCTTCTGAGTAAAGCGCAATGGAAACGCTATCAACACAATGATTTAGGACATTTGGAAACATTACTCAAAAAAGCAGTTTCTCAGGACTACAATCGCATTTTAATTGTCACTGAGACAGTATTCAGCATGGAAGGGGATCAAAGTGATGTTGATACTTTGATTCAACTTTCTCAACAATATAATACACTTCTTTACCTCGATGATGCCCATGCTTTAGGTATCATGGGAGAGAAGGGCATGGGACTGATAGCGAACAAGTCAGGAATCGATATTAGTTTAGGTACTTTTGGCAAAGCATTAGGAAGTTTTGGGGCGTTTATTACCACGTCCAAACTAATGCGTGATTATCTGATTAATTGTTGTCCAGGGTTCATTTACACCACTGCTTTACCACCTGCTGTTATTGGTTCTATTGATGCTGCTTTTGATACCATTCCTAGTTTAGATAAAGAAAGAAAGTATTTATTGCAACAGGTAGATTATGTACAAAATAAGCTTATAAATTTAGGTTATAAGGTTGCCAGTTCAAAATCTCCGATTATTCCTGTAATTATTGGTAATGATAAAAAAACCTTAGAATTATCACAATACTTAGAAAAGAATGGTATTATAGCTACTGCAATAAGACCGCCAACTGTTCCGAGAAATACTGCGAGAATTCGTTTTGTTTTATCCAGTCAACATCAACCCGAACACATCAATTATCTTATCCATTTACTGAAACAGTATCATGAATCTTAAAGGAGAAATTATCGCTTATCATGGCTGGGGTTTTGATAGAAACTGCTGGAAAAAATGGCAAGAAATCTTATCAAATAATTTTCAGTTTAAAACCTATGATAGAGGATATTTCGGAGATGATAATTCACCACAGTTTAATAACATTTCTCAAAAAATAAAAATTATTTTTGCTCATTCTTATGGCTTACATTTTTGTCCTGTAGAAACCCTAAAAAAAGCCACTTTACTCATCTTATTTAATAGTTTTTCTGAATTTCATCCTGAGAATGAAAAACAAAGAAAACGATCAAAATATGGGCTAAAATTGATGATAGATGAGTTTAAGAACAAACCTAAAACTGTTTTAGCATCTTTTTATCAAAAATGTTATTATCCTTTTCCTTCTATTGAACCCAATTATAAGAATTTCAACTGGGAAAGATTAGAACAAGATTTAAACCGACTAAATATATCAAAATTGGATATCAATATTCTCAAAAAACTGTCTAAAATTTATATAATTCATGGCTTAAAAGATAGAATTATGATTGCGTCTCATGCTCAAGAATTTTATAAAAAGCTCAGCCAAAACAGTCAATATTATGAGATTAAGGAAGCCGGACATACCTTACCTTTTACTAATATAAAATCTTGCTTATCGATTGTCAATCAAGCATTAGGAGAAATAGACAATTATGGTACTGATTGAATTAACTAAGTTTGCTCAAAAAGAGAAAATAGCCAAGAATTTTAATAAAGGAGTTGCCAACTATTTATATTATTCCCAAGTTCAAAAACAATGTGCTGAAAAGTTATTAAAAATAGCACAAAATTATACTGATTCTCTTCCTAAAGGGTCAATTTTAGAAATTGGGTGTGGGACTGGTTTCGTTACGCAAGGACTTATTAAGCAGTTTCCTGACCATTTTTTAGATATTATTGACATCTCAACAGAAATGCTTAATTATTGTGTAGAGAATCTGCAAATTTCTGATGCACAAAAAAAGTTTATTCGCTTTAGAACAATGGACGGAGAAAGAATAAAAGCAGATAAAAATACTTATGCTGCTATTATTAGTAGCTTTACCGTGCAATGGTTTCAAGATATTGTCAACAGTTTAAACCGTCTGATTAATAGCTTACAACCCCAAGGATTATTATTACTTGCTTTTCCCAATGATCAAACTTTCCCTGAATGGAAAAAGATCTGTAAAGAGTTAAATTTACCTTTTACTAGAAATCAATTACCCAACACCATAGAATTAATACAAAAACTCTCAATTCCACCCCATAAAATTTATATATCTGAAGAAAGAGTTATCCTAAATTATAAAAATGCAGCCGATTTTTTTAAGAGTCTTAAGGTTATTGGTGCTGGACTTAATTTGAAGCAAGAAAAAGTATCAATTCCTGAGATGAAACAATTAATTAATTACTGGAATAATAAATGTTATCCCAATCAAATAGAGGTGACTTATGATGTTACTTTTTTACTTATTCAATTAGTATGATATAATATAAATAATAAGTCTAAGCACCTAATCATTTTTATTTTCTACTATGCCTTGGTTTGTTAAAATTGAAGCAGGAATCGTTAATAAAAAAATCTTTGATCAATATGTTCCTGATCACAAAAAATATGTCCAAGAATTAATTAATCAAGGACATGAAGCAAAAACAGGATATTGGGGAGATTATGGAGGAGGAATGTTGTTATTTAAAGCAGCTTCTTTAGAAGAAGCAGAAGCGATTGTGAAAAAAGATCCCTTAATTGTCAATAATTGTGTTGACTATGAATTACATGAATGGTGTATTGTAGTTGAATGAATCATAACTGATACCTTGTACTTGGTATTTTTCTGTTGATTAAGATAGCAAACATAACTAATTAAAATAGCTTCTCCTTTATCAATAGTACATTAGTATAATTTAACTGAAATGATAGCATTTTGTGAGAAAACTTAATACTTTTTCCCGATACTTTATCTTAAATATTCCGTAATCCCATCAGCGATCGCCTCAGCCATTTTCTTACGATAACTAGCACTGTTTAAATTACGATTATCAACACTGCCTGTAACAAACCCCACTTCCACCAAAGCTGCCGGCATAGAGGTTTTTCTTAACACATAAAACCGTGCTTTTTTCACCCCACGATTTTTGGCTATACTTACCTCTCGCACAATATTACGATGAATACTCAATGCTAAACGATAACCAGAAGAAAAATAAAACGTTTCTAACCCATTCACCTGAGTTTTATTGCCCCCTACCGCATTAGCATGGATGCTAACAAACACATTGGCGTTACTATTTTCAGCCCGTTGTACTCGTCCCCTTAAGGACACAAAAGAATCCCCAGAACGGGTCATAACCACGTTAAACCCCCGTTGTCTCAAAATTCTGGCAACTTCAGCCGAAATGGACAAAACCACCCGTTTTTCCTGTAATCCTCTCAACCCTACAGCCCCAGGATCTCGCCCTCCGTGGCCTGGATCAATTACCACCGTATAACGACCCCCTCTCCGATACACGGGAGTGCTAGGGTTGGGTAACGGGACAATAATAGCGACGGGTTCTTCTTCTGCCGGCAAAGAATAGACGGAATGGGGTTGAAAGTCCGATAACTGTACATACCAACGGTTGTCCGTTAAACTTCGCACCTTCACTTCCCAGGGACGCATAGAATATTCTTGTCCCAATTCCACTACAATACGAGTGGTATAAGGATTAAACTGGCCAACCCTAACCTCTTTAACGTAACCACTAATCTTGTCTTGTGAAATGCTTGGTTTTCCTAAATTAACCCCAGGTAAATCAATAATGAGACGGGTAGGGTTAGCAATCATGGAAGCTTTGGGGCGAACGCCTTCTTCTGTAACGATTTCGACGCGATTTTGTCGAACATCAAAGTCCCAATATTCGAGATCATTAGCATCAACAGCTAGTCCTACGGTTTGAGAAGCAAGCAGTCCCCATAAAAGGCTTTTCAGTAGCTTCATTTTTCCATCCTCACCCCACTTTCTTGGTCTTTTGCCACCTTTAATCACTTATTCTTGAGTGACATCATGATTGTAGCAGGTTAAGGTTAGAATCCTGTTGTCTTGAACAGTTCACCAACTCAATTAATCATGATTAACGATAAAAATCTTAAGACTTATTTAACTTCAGATGTAGTTAACTATTATCAATATTTGGAACAATTACAACCGGCAGAAGAAACCCTGATTAAGCGTCTGAGACATCAATTACCAACGATGAAAATGCTTGATTTAGGGGTGGGAGGAGGACGAACCACAAAACATTTTTTTCCTTTGGTTCAAGACTATATTGGTCTTGATTATTCTGTTGCTATGATTGAAGCTTGTCAACAAAGATTTATTCATTCTAATCAACCTATTAAGTTGATGGTAGGAGATGCTAGGGATTTAAGTCAATTTGCTGATAATTCTTTTGATTTTATTTTATTTAGTTTCAATGGCATTGATTATATCTCCCATGAGCATAGATTAACTACTTTACAAGAAATTAGTCGCGTCGGTAAATCCGGTGGTTATTTATTTTTTTCTAGTCATAATCTTCAAGCCATAGAAAAAGCATTTAATTGGCAACATCATCTTAGTTTAAATCCCTTTAAAACCTACGTTGATTTGATCATGTTTGCTTTTTTACGTGGGTTTAATCCTTCTATCACTTATCAAATCATCAAACAAAAGAATTATGCAATTCTTCGGGATGAATCCCATAATTTTCGCCTACGAACTTATTATATTCGTGCCTCAGAACAAATTAAACAGTTACAATCTAATTTTGATAACATTCAAGTCTATTCTTGGAAAACAGGCTTAGAATTAACCACCAACCATGATCTGATCGGTTGCAGTGAGATGTGGCTTTATTATCTCTGTCGTATTAAATAATAACTGATGAATGATAATTGAGAACTGATGACTGATAACTGATGAGTGACTATAGACAATTATTATAAATATATAAAATTACCGTAGCTTCTTAAATTCCTATGATAGTAATAAAAATACTCCTTTGAAATTGTATAGGAAGTTACGAATATGGCTCTTCAACTCGGTGATACTGTACCCGATTTTACCCAAGATACCAGCGAAGGAAGCATCTCTTTCCATCAATGGGCTGGAGATAGTTGGGTTGTTCTTTTCTCCCATCCTGCTGATTATACACCCGTTTGTACCACAGAATTAGGAACAGTTGCCAGTCTTAAATCAGAATTTGACAAGCGTAACGTTAAAGTTCTCGCGTTAAGTGTGGATAGTGTTGACTCCCATAAAGGCTGGATTAACGACATTAACGAAACCCAAAACACTACCGTTAACTATCCTATTATTGCAGATCCCGATCGCAAGGTAGCAGACTTATACGGGATGATTCATCCTAACTCTCTCAACAATTTGACTGTTCGTTCTGTCTTTATTATCGACCCCAACAAGAAATTACGCCTTACCTTAACCTATCCTGCGAGTACCGGACGTAATTTTGATGAAATCTTACGGGTGATTGACTCTTTACAATTAACCGATTACCATCAAGTCGCTACTCCTGCTAACTGGAAAGATGGAGACGATTGTGTGGTGGTTCCCTCTATTCCCACAGAAGAAGCAAAACAGAAGTTTCCCAAAGGAGTCACAGAAGTTAAACCCTATTTACGCATGACCCCTCAACCCAATAAATAGAATTATTTGTGTTTTCTTATCTTGTCGGGGTCAACGTTTGTTGACCCCTATATTGTCTGATATGATTTCTGATAACAGAAAACCTTTCCAGAGTTTGCTAGGATTGAAGATCGGACTCGATTGTACTTATAGGAGGTTGGAAATGTCTCGTAAATGTCAACTCACTGGAAAAAAAGCCAACAACGCTTTTGCTGTCTCCCACTCTCACCGTCGCACCAAAAAATTACAAGAAGCTAATTTACAATGGAAACGGGTATGGTGGGCAGAAGGAAACCGTTGGGTTAAATTACGTTTATCCACCAAAGCCATTAAAACCTTAGAAAAGAAAGGGTTAAATGCTATGGCTAAAGAAGCAGGAATTAACTTGAATAAAGTCTAGTTGTCCAGTGGCAAAAATTAGATGGTAGGGTGGGCAAATTAGAAACTTATCTAAAGTTATTATGATATCTTAAACCATTGCCCACCTTGCAAAAGTAATTCGTGATTTCCCTTTAAATAAAAGTTTCTTAGTCATTTTATTTATAAAATTTTCTAGATTATTTAAACAATGAATTCTTCAACGATTAAACTGCCTAACTTTTTAATTTTCGGGGTTCAAAAAGCAGGAACCACATCAGTTTATAACTACTTAAAACAACATCCTGAAGTTTATTTAAGTCCCGTTAAAGAACCTAATTTTTTTGAAAAAGACTGGGATAAACTCGCTGCGGAAGGTCATCAATTTAAGCCTAAACAAATTGTCACATTTGAACAATATAAGAACCTATTTGAAGGGGTAACGAATGAGATAGCCATTGGAGAAGTTTCTCCTAATTATCTTTTTCATCATAAAACTTCCATAGGACAAATTAAGCGTTATGTTCCCAATGCTAAATTAATTGCTATCTTAAGAAGTCCAGTTGATCGAGCTATTTCCGACTACTTAATGCACGTTAGGGAAGCTCAATCTAATACATCATTAAAAGAACAAATAGAATACAAGGCTCATAAATCTTTTGTGATTTTGAAAGGTTATTATTATCAAGCCGTTAAACATTATTTTGAAGAATTTGGTCGGGAACAAGTCTCTATCTTCTTGTACGATGATCTTCGCAAAGATTCCAATAAATTTCTACAAGAAATCTATAAAACCATTGGAGTTAATCCTAATTTTGAAGCCGATACCTCTCAAAAATCTCAAGTAGCTAAAATTCCCAAAAATGACGCGATTAATCAGCTTTTAGTTAGACAAAATCCGCTCCGTTCCTTATCTGCTACCTTGCTCAAACCCCTTTTATCAGAGGAAAAAAGACAAAAACTTCGTTCTTTGTTGATAGGGATGAACTCCCAATCAAAAGACGAAATGGATTCTTTGGATGAAGAAAAACAACTACTTTTAAATCTATATCATGATGATATTCTCAAACTTCAAGACCTAATTAATAGAGATTTATCAGCTTGGTTAACCATTTAAAAAATTTATGGCTCTTTTAATACCATTTTGGGCAGAATGAGTTATATTATAGATAAAAATATAAACTTTCATAACCTTTTAATAATTTGACCATGGTCACCACAAAAACCCTATCCCCCAAACCTTTAGAAACCTATTATTGGTATTGGCAAGGCCATCGCATTAAATATACTGTAAAAGGACGAGGAAAACCCCTATTACTCATTCATGGGTTTGGTGCATCCCTTGGCCATTGGCGCAAAAATATTCCCCCTTTAGCCCAAGAAAATTATCGCATTTATGCCCTAGATTTATTAGGGTTTGGCGGTTCCGATAAACCCCAATTAAACTACACCGTAGAATTATGGCGAGATTTAATTAAAGATTTTTGTCAAGATCATATCAATGAACCAGCCATTTTTGTCGGCAACTCTATCGGTGGTTTATTAACGTTGATGATCTTAGCCGACTATCCCCAGATTAGTAAAGGGGGTGTGTTAATTAATTGTGCAGGAGGATTAAATCATCGTCCCGATGAGTTGAATTTTCCCCTACGATTGATTATGGGAACCTTTACTAAATTAGTCAATTCTTCTCTGACGGGAACCTTTATTTTTAACCGTATTCGTCAAAAACACCGTATTCGTCGCACCCTCTATCAAGTTTACTGCGATCGCCATGCAGTCACCGATGAACTTATCGACATCCTCTATCAACCCTCTTGTGATCCTGGGGCCCAGAAAGTGTTTGCGTCCGTGTTAACGGCCCCTCCTGGACCTCACCCTCATAGTTTATTACCCCAGATCAACCAACCCCTCTTAGTCTTATGGGGAACGGATGATCCTTGGACTCCCATCGCAGGGTCACAAATGTACCAAGAACGGGCAAAAAATGGACAGAACACAACCTTTTATCCCATTGAAAAAGCTGGCCACTGTCCCCATGACGAAAAACCCCAACAAGTCAATGAATTGATTTTAACTTGGCTAAACTCCCTTAGCTTTTGACATACTCCCCACCCAAATCACAGATTATGGGTGGGACTTCCCGATTATTGTATTGTATCGTAATTTTCATGAGCTTATCCCTTAGCTTAACCCGTAAAAGTGAAATTCAATCAACATTTCATAGTCTTTTTCTTTGATATTCAATTAGTGCTTGTTTAATAGAAGGATTATTGGGATCACTGTAAGGAATACGAGCAATTTCTTCGTAACCATACTCATAAAATTGTGATAATTCTCCTTCAGAAACAGCCCAAGGGGGTCCGTCTGGAGTGTCTTCTATATCTCGAAGACGAGTTACAACTAAAAGGGTTCCTTGCGGTTTTAATAAAGTTGCGATCGCTTCTATAACGTCTCTTCTAATACTCAGGGGTAATGCTTGAATAGTTCTTGATTCAAAGATAAGATCAAAGCTATTTTTCCAGCTATCCTCTAAGTTTAATAAATCAGCCACTAAGTAATTAACAGGACTATTGTTAAACCGTTTTTTACACCATTCAATAGAAGCAGGAGCAATATCAAAAGCTGTTACATTAGCTCTGTTTTGGGCTAAAAATTCACTATCATCTCCTAACCCGCAACCGATAACTAACGCTTTTTTTTTAGTTATATCTGTAGTTTTTAACCAAATTTCTAAACAAGGATGAGGCTGCATTTTTGCCCAAGGAACTTGTTCAGCGTTTCCTAATGCGTCGGTATAAATAACCTCAAACCATCCCGTAAAATCGTCTTTTTTCTGATACGCTAAGGCTAAATCTTGAACCTTTTGACGTAATTCATTAAGTTTTTCTTCAGTCATAATTATTAATTATTAACGACTAAGCTAAGTAAGTCACTGTAGGGTAGGCAAAAAATAGAAAGATTTTCAAAGAGTTTAAAATAGAGTTTTACTTTGCCCACCTTACTATCATAAATCATAACTTCTCAATTCTAAATCCGACTTGATCCATTGTCTTATCGCTTTAGTTACTTCACCATCGAGGGGACGTTTCATAGCGGTAACAAAATCTTCATCGGGGGTTCCTAGTCGTCTAAAACTATGATCTAACCCTGGAAAAATATGAGTTGTTACTTGAGTATTTCCTGCTTGTTTTAACGCTTCTGCTGCTAATAACGCTTCTTGAGGAGACGTATTATGATCTAATTCTCCATGTAATAATAAAACAGGACAGTTTATCTGAGAAATAAACTTAGAAGGAGGATAATCAAAGTGTTGTTTCCAAACAGGAAGATAAAAATCTTTTGACCAAGTTTCATCACCTAATTGAAAATAGGTTTCTCCTTGTTTAATTTTCTCGCATAATTCATCAGTTTTAACATAAACCCAATACATTAAAGGAAACGTATTCTTAAAATTTTCAATGGCATCTTGTTCTAATTTCCAAAAATTATCCCGTTGCCATTTTAAAATAGTTTCTAGATTATTATAAACTCCACCTTGCCAAATATAAAAATCTAAATCTAAGTTTTCAGCAGCTAACATTAAAGCAATAACTGCCCCTTCACTTTGCCCTAAAATACCAATTTTACTATGATCAATATCAGATAAATTTTTTAACCATTTTATGGCTTCTCTGGCATCATCAACTAACACAAATAAATCAACTGTATCAAAAGTTCCTTCACTTTCACCACAACCTCTTTTATCATATCTAAAGGTAGCATAACCTAATTCTTGAAACAGTTTTGCTTCATCTTTAAACAAATTTCTTTCAGGTAAAGTAACAGGAAACCAGTCTTTTTTTGAATTATCTAAGTTGCCGTTACGAGTTTGAGGAAAAGATCCCCCAACAAATAAACAAACAGGGGGTTTATTGATACCATCAGGTAAGGTTAATGTTCCTCTAATTTTAGTATTATCTGAAGTAAAGTAGGTTGATTTTTCCATAAGATTAGGTTTTATTCGCTAAGTAGTAAGATGATAAGAATTGAATTTTATTATTAACTAGAACAGCAAACATACAATTAAAATATTGATTTTTGGGATTATCAAGTTTAATAAAACTTTACCATAAAATATCACTTAAATCTAAAATCAACCCAGGTAAAATATCTTCTCCTGATAGGGTTTGAGGTTGGTTTAAAATCTCTACTTTATAACCCAATCTATATATTTCTACTGTTTTTGTTAACGGGGAGATTAACCAACCCAATTTAACTCCATTATCTAAATATTCTTGCATCTTTAATTGTAAGTCAGAATATCTTTGATTTTTCAGATCACTAGGACTGACTAATTCAATAACAAAATCAGGAGCAAGAGGAGGAAAACCTTGTTTTTCTTTAAGCGTTAAAGCATTCCAGCGTTCTAATTTAATCCAGCTAACATCAGGACTTCTTCTAGCACCATTGGGTAAGATAAATACGGTAGAAGAATCAAAAGCTTCTCCTGTCCCCTCTTGATCTGTCCAAATTCCTATCTGTTGTGTTAGACGACGATTTTTTCTCCCTGCTTCACCACCCGTAGGACTCATAATAATTAATTCTCCTTCTTTGGTTAACTCCATTCGTGCTAATTGTTCAGCATTTACAAGCTGATTAAATTGTTCTGGAGTCACTTTGAATCCTTTAGGAATAGTAATAGTTTCCATCTGCTTACTAATAATTATTATCTTTAATAACTATTTTAATCTTTTCTCTTTTATTATATAATATTAGTGGATCTAAAATAATAACATCCATACATCCTCTATTTTTACCAGTCTTATGAATCTAAAAAACTTTGATAGCGAAGATAATAACCGTAAATTTGAATTACCTGGAGCTAAACCCCATTATAACCCCGATCACTACGGACAAGTTAATCATATTTCTCTTGATTTAACCCTAGATATTCCTCATCAAAGCTTTACTGGAACTTGTAGCATTACTTTAACCCCCGTACGTTCTGGAATCAAGCAATTAATTCTCGATGCTGTTGATTTAAACATCAATTCTGTTTTCATCAATGAAGTGAGTCAACCTTTCGATTATGAGCAAGAAAAGTTAACCATTAATCTTCTTCAACCTACCCAAGAAAATCCTCTTAAAATCATTATAAACTATGGAGTAGAAAATCCTCAAAGGGGACTCTATTTTATTGCACCAGATGCACATTATCCCGATCAATCCACTCAAGTTTGGACTCAAGGAGAAGATGAAGACTCTCGCTTTTGGTTCCCCTGTTTTGACTATCCAGGACAGTTAGCAACCTCAGAAATTAAAGTAAAAGTTCCCAACAATTTTATAGCGATTTCTAACGGTGAACTAATTAACCAAGAAACTGTTGGAGAAGAAACCATTTATCATTGGTTACAAAAGCAGATTCATCCGACTTATTTAATGACCTTAGCAGTGGGAGAATTTAGTGAAATTAAAGATGAATGGCAAGGTATTCCTGTTACTTACTATGTAGAAAAAGGAAAAGAAGAACAAGGAAAAATCAGTATGGGAAAAACCCCCCAAATGATTGATTATTTTTCTTCAAAATTTGGCTATAAATATCCTTATCCTAAATATGCTCAAGTTTGTGTCAGTAACTTTATCTTTGGGGGAATGGAAAACACCTCAACTACCCTCTTAACTGATCGCTGTTTATTAAATGAAAAAGCAGTCAAAGATAAACCCTTTACAGAAAGTTTAGTTGCCCATGAATTGGCACATCAATGGTTTGGTGATCTGGTCGTCATCAAACATTGGTCTCACGCTTGGATCAAGGAAGGAATGGCCTCTTATTCAGAAGTTTTATGGACAGAAAATGAATATGGAAAAGATGAGGCAGCTTACTATTTATTAAACGAAGCAAGAAGTTATTTAGATGAAGATTCTTCTCGTTATCGTCGCCCCATTGTTACTAACGTTTATCGAGAGGCAATTGAACTGTATGATCGCCATTTGTACGAAAAAGGAGCTTGTGTTTATCACATGATTCGAGGGATTTTAGGAGAAGAATTATTTGATAAAGCTATTCATACTTTTGTTAATGAAAATGCCCATAAAACCGTAGAAACCATCGACTTATTAAGGGCAATAGAAACCGCAACAGGTTATAATTTATTATTCCTTTTTGATCAATATGTGTTCCGAGGAGGACACCCTGACTACAAGATAAATTATAGTTGGGATAATGATAATAATTTGGCTAAATTAACTATTATTCAAACTCAAGTTAAAGAAGAAAATGGCAATCCTAAAGATATTTTTGATCTAAAAATTTCCATTGGTTTTGGTTATAAAAAGTCCCCCATGAAAACTTTTTCACTGCGTATTAATGAGAAACAACAAACCTTTTACTTTCCGTTAGAAACGAAACCAGACTACATCAGCTTTGATGTTAATAATTACTTCCTAAAAACCGTAGACTTAGATTATCCTGTTGCTGAATTAAACGCCCAATTAAAATATGATCCTGAGCCCATTTCTCGTATCTATGCAGTCATTGCTATTGGCAAAAAAGGCAACTTAGAAGCAGTTAAAAGTTTAGAAGAAGTCTTGACAAAAGATCCTTTTTGGGGAGTCAGATTAGAAGCAGCTAAACAGTTAGGAAAAATCGCCTTAGATCAAGCAGGAGAAGCATTAATTAAAGGGTTAGATGATGAACATCAAAAAGTTCGTCGTGCCGTCATTGAAAGCTTAGGAAACATAAAAAATGACCACTGCTATGAAACCCTAAAAGCTTGTCTGAAAACTGAAGATAAAAGCTACTATTGTGAAGCAGCGATCGCCAGTAGTTTAGGGTCAATATTATCAGGTAATTTAAAAGAGAAAACCCCAGAAGTGATTGAATTGTTAAAACAAGTTTTAGAAACCCGTTCAGGTTGGAATGAAGTGGTAAGATCAGGGGCAATTAATGGGTTAAGTAAACTGAAAACCAATGGCGATGCTGTAGATGTTATTGTAGAATATACAAAATTAGGAATTCCTCAAGCATTAAGATTAGCAGCCATTCGTGCATTAGGGACTATTTCTACAGGACAAACCCCCAATAAATTAGAAGAAATATTGGATATTTTAGACGCTATTTCTCAAGAAAGTTTCTTCTTAACCCAGGTAGCTGTTACCACAGCTTTAGGACAAATGGAAACCCCAAAAGCCATTACGATTTTACAAAGTTTAGCCGATAGAACTCCTGATGGACGAGTGAAAAGAAAAGCAGAAGAAGCTATCAAGAAAGTTCAGAAAAAGTTAGGATCAGATAAAGGAATTCAATCTTTACGAGATGAACTGGAAAAACTGAAACAAGAAAATCAAGAATTACAAAGTCGTATCGCTAATTTAGAAGCAAAACAATCTTAGTTAATCTAGGTTTATATTGATGGTAACTCACTTATCCCTTGCCCATTTTTCCTTAGAAAACTATCATCAAATGATAGAAAATGGACTATTGGTTAATCGTCGTGTCGAACTAATTGATGGGTTAATTTTAGAAATGTCTCCCGAAGGAACAGAACATACTTACTTTTCAGAAAACTTAGGCAAAAAACTGGAAAAATTACTAGAAAAACGGGCTTATGTTAGAGAGAATAAACCCATTACCTTATCTAACTCTGAACCAGAACCGGATATTGCTGTCGTAAAATTACCGCGATCGCAATATATTGAACATCATCCCTATGCTGAAAACATCTTATTATTGGTAGAAATTTCTAAGTCGACTTTAGATTATGATACTTCCATCAAAAAGAAAATTTATGCAAAAGAGAATATCCCTGAATACTGGGTTGTAGATGTTAACAATAGAAAATTAATTGTTTATCGTTCCCCTGGTTTAAACACCTATGAACAAACAACAGAATGGAGATCAGCACAAAAGATTTCCCCTTTAGCTTTCCCTGATATTAACATCAATATCAACGATATTTTTTGTGTTTAACTGACATCATGGGTAAAAATAACCCGCTTTTGAGTCAAAGCAAATGTCGAATTTCTTGAAAGTTATCATGATAATAAGTTAACGCTGCATAAACATCCGCTAGAGTAATGGTTGGATGTCGAGAAACAATTTCATCAGGAGAAAGTCCCATCTCTTCATACCAAATAACAATATCTTGTACTTTTATTCGATGACCAGCAATACGAGGCTTTCCCCCACAAACCTCTGGAGTCATACAAATGTGTTCTGAAATTACAGGTATTGTAGACATCTTTCTTTAATCTTTCACAATTTACTACACTCAATTCATTGTGACAACTCTCATTATAACAACTGTCATTATAACAACTCACTTAAACAATGAGACAAAGCTTGTGTAGGGGACAAGCCCCTAATGGGTGGTCAGTAAAGCAAAAAAATCTTAAACTAAAGTTTTTCGAGTAGAAACATGGGCTGAATCCCCTTAAAGTTATAATGAAAATGGAAACTCAAGGTGATTGATGAGTTTTTTCAATTTGTTAACTATTTAAGGAATGATTATGGCCAAAGAGAAAGTTATTCAATTTTTAGGTGAGGCTGCTAAAAATCAAGACCTCAAGGATAAGTTGCAAACCGTCAAAAATCAAGATGAATTAACCTCATTAGCGAAAGAAGAAGGGTTTGAATTTGACCCTGAACACGTCGATGAAGCTTTAGATGAGTTAAAACAAAAACCTGGTTTTTTTGGTAAATTAGCCGAAGCGATCGCTGAAGCCTTTAGCCCTGATCATGACAATGTTCCTCCTTCTATCGGGGTCCAACCCTATAGTGGTGATTCTAATGGCTAATTCATCACTAATTCTCTAGGAAAAAGTCAACCCAGAACAGACGACAGCTATTATTTTTCTTAACTATAAAGTGGTTTGTCTGTTCTTTTTCTTCGGAAAAATCGCCCGAATTCTCCTATCCATAATACCATCGAAGTTCCCAAAATAATCCATAACCAATCTCCCCAAGAAAGGGGAACCGTTCTAAATATTTTACCTCCCCATTGAACAATCAGAATTTGTCCCCAAAAGATCACAGTAGCAATCGCTAAAAAAGCTTTATTTTCTCCTAACCCTCCCCAGAACCATTGTTGTAAACCAAAACAACGGGTATTAAATAAGTTCCAAAATTGTAAGAAGACAAAAACGGCAAAAAAGATAGAAAGTTCATAATTATTAATGGTTCCATCCCTCTCTAAATAAGCCAAAAACCCCATTAAAAACAGTAGAAACATCAAGCCTGTACCACTAATAATTTTTAACATTTTAGGAGAAATAATAAAATCTTGAGGCTGGCGAGGCGGCTTATTCATCACTGTTTCACGGGGGGGTTCTGTGGCTAATGCTAAGGCTGCAAAGGTATCCATAATTAAATTGATCCATAACATTTGTGTCACAGTTAAGGGTAAAGAAATGCCAATCAATAAACCAAAAAAAGCAATTCCTAAAGCTACAATATTAATGGTTAATTGAAAGATCAAAAATCGTTGAATATTCTCATATAATGACCGCCCCCACATGACGGCAGTGACAATAGTATTAAAGGAATCATCTAATAAAATGATATCACTAGCTTCTTTAGCAATGGCTGTTCCACTCCCCATAGATAAACCGACTTGGGCTTGTTTTAAAGCAGCAGCGTCATTGGTTCCATCCCCTGTAACTGCCACAACTTCCCCGTTTTCTTGTAATAGTTTAACTAATCTTAGTTTATCTAATGGGGTCGCTCTTGATAGGACTTTTAAGGTTTTTATAACTTCTTTTGCTTCGGGATCATTAAGTTGATTGAATTCTTTACCCGTTAGATGATAATAAGGACTGTTATTTTGATTATCTGAGGTATATAAGTTGATTTCTTGGGCAATTTGTTCGGCAGTTTTTTGACTGTCTCCTGTGACAATTTTAATCTCAATTCCTGAATTAAAACAATTTTGAATAGCTTCTTTGACATCTGGACGCAACGGATCAGTAATAGCAAAAAATCCTAACCAAATTAAGTTATTACCCAACTGATTAATAGTCTCTGCTGTCACCTGATTCTCTAAACAATGATACGCCAATCCCAAAACTCTCATTCCTCTTTCTTGATATTTATGTAAAGTTTGTAACCATTGATTTTTATCATCTAAATCCCTAATTCCTTCTGATGTTAATTGTTGAGAACAGCGAGATAAAATGATTTCTGGTGCGCCTTTTAAGTAAAGAATATCCCCTGAAATAACACTAGATTCACCTGCGGTCGCCATATATTTTTGCTCAGTCGAAAAAGGCAATTGAGTCAGTATTTGAAAATGATGACGATAGGTCAGATAATCAATATTTTGACGGTCTAACCATAATAATAAAGCGGTTTCTGTAACATTGCCAATGGGAGAACAATTCCCTTGAGATGTCCTTTCTAAATCTGCAGTACTATTAGCAGAAATGGCTTCATAAATTAAATTTTGGTACACTTCTTTTTGGGCGTGTTCTGAAACCTTTAAACAAGGAAAATTAGCCACTTCAACCTGCATTTTATTTTGGGTTAGGGTTCCTGTTTTATCAGAACAAATTACCGTAGCAGCCCCAATGGTTTCACAAGCGTGCATTCGTCTGACTAAATTATTCATAGCTGCCATTTTTCCCATACTATAAGCAAGGGATAAGGTGACACTCATGGCCAACCCTTCAGGGACAGCAACCACGATGATTGTAACAGCAACCATAAAATAATTTAAGATAAGAATTCCCACCGATGGGGACAAGAAAATATCATTAAAATCATCTATCCATCCCTGATAATAAAGACAAGAAATACCTCCTAAAAAAACCAACAATCCACTTGCTAAACTCATTTTCCATGACTCAAGAAAATGAGAAACAAAAAATTGAGGCCAATTAAAAAATAAATTGAGAGCATTTAACCCTTCTTGAATCAGGGGAAACCAAACAGGAATTAAAACAATCAAACTGCTAATAATACTTAAACTTAAACAATAAGTTTGAGCAACCGTAAGCAGGATTTGCTCAGTTAGAAATCCTTGGAATAACAGAGCTAAAAAAGTTAATACCGCCATCAATAAACCAATAATACCGATTAATTGACTTAACTTTTCTAACTGAAGATTTAAAGGAGTTAATTGACCCTCTTCAATAGAAATAACCGCTTGAGCCAGTTGTCCAATTTCACTGCGATCCCCCACAGCCGTCACCCGAAAAACCCCATGACCTTGAGCCACAATGGTGCTACGATAAACTTGAAAAGGAGCGTAAGTTTTCTGAGGATAATCATCGGATTCAAAGAGAGATTTTGGCATCTTTTTAACCCCCTTAGATTCCCCCGTAATTTTAGCTTGATCGACCAACAAACTCAACGCTTCTAATAATTCTCCATCAGCCGGAACCTCATCCCCTTGCTCAATATAAACCAAATCTCCTACGACTAAATCTTGACGAGAAATTTGAGTAAATTTATGATCACGAATTACCTTAATAGGGGTTTGATCATAAACATTATTCAGTAAATCAAACGCTTTACTGGCTCGATATTCATTAAGAAAAGCAAGGGTTGTCGCCAAGAAAATAGCCATTAAAATGCCCAAAGCTTCCGCATATTCGTCTTCAATGATGCCAATCAGCAAAGCAATAATCGCTGCAATAATTAAAACTCGAATGACAGGGTCACTGAACTTATCCAAATAAAGGAACCACCAAGACTTTTGTTGAGGAGGGGTTAAAACATTGCTACCATAATGATGACGACTCAATTGGACTTGTTCAGAAGTCAAACCATTATAGATCAAAGGGCGATCCCTTGTGTCGGAGGAAACCATCCCAGTCCTCTACTTGCTATTTCTTTCATCATAACTAGCCGTTCCAAGTGAACTACCAACACCGAATCAAAGATTACGGTGTGGGCTTCCTACCCAATAAACTGCTCTCTATGACCCGAAGGTATAGCGAGCCTTACGTTCAGGCGATAGGCTTTACCCCGCGTTCCGCCGGTCAAAAGTTGTGTT
>JASJDD010000072.1 GCA_030065735.1 Crocosphaera sp. | reverse complement strand
AGTTTTTTTCCTCCCTTCTGCCTCCTGCCCCCTGCCTTCTGCCTCTAATTATTAAGTATTTTTGTTCTGATGCAAGATGTGAGTATAATATAGCAACTTTTTAGATATAGTGATCAAAGATACAAAAAACTAGGAGACAGTTAGATAAGGATCATAACTATCTCCTGGTAGTTGAGATAAAATCAAGGTCAGAAATAATCAACTTCCTTCTTCTTGTAATTTTTGTCCAATTCTGGGTTCTGTTCCTGCAAACAGACGCATAATATTAGTGCGATGACGGAACGTAACATACACTCCGGCAATTATTCCAAATAAGCAATAAGGCAAAGGCTGATGCAACCCAAACATGAGAATATTAACGGCAATGACTCCAGTAATCGAACTTAAGGAGACGATACGAGAGAGGCTTAACATAGCTAAAAAGCTGCCTAACGTACCTAAAGCGACAATGGGGTTAAGTACCAATAAGACTCCTAAACTAGAGGCCACGGATTTTCCTCCCGTAAAATTGAGGAAAATAGATTTGCTGTGACCAAAGACAGCAGCGATCGCCGCTAAAACCACTAACCAAGATTTCCATTCTAGAGGAATGATCTCAGTCGATTGGAAGAAAAACCATAGTTTAACGACAACGACAGCTAACATGGCTTTAGCTAAATCTGCACTTAAAACAAATATAGCTGCTCGTTTGCCAACCGTTCGCAAAATGTTGGTGGCACCAGTAGAACCGGAACCATGTTCACGGATATCAATCCCTTTGAGGGATAAAGCTGTTAGGTATCCTGTGGGAATAGAACCCAGTAGATAGCCCACAAAAACCAGTAATGCGCTAATGAAAAAAGCCATAAGTCATGGGTAAAATTGAAGGTGGTCAAACTTTTGATTGTTTAATAAAGATAACTACTCATTTGCTGTGGATCTGGGGCAAAAGCCAACCACAACGGAAATTGCAGCAACGAGAGGCTAATTTGTTCTTCCGCTTCATCGATAATGACCAGAGGGAGAAACTCATCCTCTACTAATCTTTCTGCTTTTTGAACTAAAGCATCTGGGGATTCAAATAACACGACTCCCCTTTCTGGTCCGAAATCACCACGAGAAATCCCTAGACAGTCTTGGAGTCCCCTTCGCCATTCTCCCAGTCTTTCTGGGGTATTGGCCAAAATGAGAAACCGAGTGCGATCGCCATGCAGTTCATTGAGGACAGAAATGACAGCAGAAGCGACTAAAATGTTTTGTAAGCGACTTCCCATCGACTTAATTGTCCCCCTTCCTCCTTGAGAAAAGAACCATTTTTGGACTCTTTCAGCGTGGATGGGTTCAAATGTTCGGCGTAACTGCCAGGGAGGTCCGTAATAATCAGGATTTCTGCGGTACTGCTCAAGAATTTGCTCAATTTTACGAGTGTGTTCCGCAAATTCTTGAGGAGCAAATTGGACTGTCGCCCCACTAACTGGAGGGGATGTCACCGATTCTGAGGGTTGTTCCCAACTCTGTTGGGTTGGTAAATCCAACTGTTCAGCGGCCGCAGCAAGATCCTGTAAACTCCCTACCAGATAATCTTTAAACCCCTGTACACGAATAGCCAAATCTTGGGAGATTCCTGCAAAAGTGGTTTTCATTTCCTCTCGAATCCTATCCCGACGACGTTCTAATTGTTCAACAGATAGTTCTAGGGTTTGTTTTTTTTGCTGAAGTTCTCTGAGTCCTTCAATGACCATTTTCTCTAAAGTTTGCTCTACTGTTTGAGTTTTCTCTGACAGTTTTTGAGCTTTGCTAGTTTCTAAGGCTTCTATTTCAGCAATTAGTCCCTGTTTCTGCTGTTTTAAAGCTTCAACCTCCTGGCTAAGTTCTTCAATGGTCTTTTCTAAATCCATAGATTTAGACGGCTCATCAATAGCAGATAGGTCCTTATCTGATGAGTTAACCACTTGCTCTTTTTCCCCCTGTGTCTCAGGAAGGTTTAAGGGTTCCAACCCTTGTTTCTGCTCAAAAGAGGGGTAGGGGTTCTCTTGAGGTGTATTAGGGGTGAGACCAGGGTTAGAAGATTGGGGAACGTCTGAGGTCATGGATTTAGATTAAGGGACAGGGTTCAATATTTGAGATTGTGATTGAGTCAATAGGAGGCTTAGGAGATAATAGTTTACAGATTTATCTAATCTGCCTTTCCTATAGATAATTACTATCGGATACACATAATTTATTTTGTATCCTTTTGAGTCATCTAATTTTTATCTTTTATCGGTTGCCTATTTTTTCGACGAAAGGGAGTTAACTTATAAAAAGTCTACCGTTGAATCGGTGTTCATTTCAACCCATCTACTCCTATTCTATCAAGAGGACAAAATTGTTCCAAACAAGTGTTAAGTGCTTGGGGATCAAAGATTATGGGCAGAAAATGAATGCTTTTTACTTCCTTAAAATAAAATAAAATTGGTACGGGATGCCAGAAAATTTTCCAATTTTGCCACTCACTGTATGGGAAACTACGAATACGCTGATTAGAACGATAAACATCTAAAGCGGTTGGGGTAAATTGTAGGCGAATGGTAACGGTTTGCAGTAGCAAAAACAGACCAAATAATGCCAAGGGAAGGCTTACCCAAGGCTGGATTAATAAAGTGGCGATCGCAATGAGGACCAAAATGATGGGTATTTTATAGCTTGGGGCCAGTTCAATGGTTTGCTGGTTGACACTGGGGGGAGTTACAGAAGTCATAGTCAGGGCAAAAATCTGTATGGAGCAGGACAATTATGGGACAATGGAAAAAGGGATAGATGATAGACAAATTAGCTCCCAGGATAACATCTATCTCCTGATTTATGGAACCGTTGTCGTCAAGTTTTTTTGAAATTACAATGCTGAAGTTGTTATTTTTGTCAACCCCTGTGGGACCGTTAGCATCAGGTGTCGGGGGAGGGGTTGAGTTAACCCTGCTTAACCTCGCCCAAGAAATGAGTCAACGGGGACATAAAGTAACGATTGTAGCCCCTCAAGGGTCAAAATTACCTGATCTTCCTTGTCAGGAAATTTCAGGAACTTGGCAAGAGATGATTCAAAATAATCATAGGGATACGCCTATTATTTTGCCTGAAAATTCGGTTTTAGGTAATATGTGGGACTATGCAAGGAAAGTACACATTGACCACGATTTAATTGTTAATTTTGCGTTTGATTGGTTACCTTTTTATCTAACTCCTTTTCTTGATGCTCCCATTGCTCATTTTATCAGTATGGGGTCAATAACGGATGCTTTTGATGAGATTATGAACCGAGTGGCTATAAACTATCCCAATACCATTGGGGTTTATACTCGTTCACAAGCTGAAACTTTCCCTTTTAATAATATTTGTCGTATCTTAGGCAGTGGCTTAGATTTATCTTTATATAATTATTGTGATACCCCCGATAATTATTTAGCTTGGGTGGGAAGAATCGCCCCTGAAAAGGCGTTAGAAGATGCCATAGAAGCAGCAGAAATGGTTAATATTCCTTTAAAAATTTTTGGTAAGGTAACAGATGAAGAATACTGGCAAACCATTCGTCAAAATTATCCCCATGCACCTTATCAATATGAAGGATTTTTTAATACTATCGAATTGCAGAAAAAGTTAGGCAAATGTAAAGCTTTATTGATGACTCCGCGATGGGTAGAAGCGTTTGGAAATGTAGCTATTGAGGCGTTAGCGTGTGGCGTTCCTATTATTGCTTATCGTCGGGGTGGACCGGCTGAAATTGTACAAGATCAAAGGACAGGATTTTTGGTGGAACCTGATAGTATTTCTGGGTTAGTTGATGCTATTAATTATATTGATAAGATTGATAGAAAGCAATGTCGGCGACAAGCTGAAACAGACTATTCTCTCAAAGCATTAGGTGATCGCTTTGAAAGTTGGTTTTATGAGTTAGTTGAACAAGAATAAAAAATTACTTTGAAATCATTCTTCAATTAGTTCTCTTTCTATTCTTTTTCCATTTCTTAGTTGTTCTATTGCTATGTTTGATCTTTCAGCATTTTTAGGAGCTTAATATTATTAAGCTTTTAGAGGAGAATTTATGCCTCTTGTTTAGTATAATATAAAATATAAATAGTTAGTTTAATTGACTGGATTTACCCTTGGAAAATAATATTAATTTAACTTCAAATTTTTCCCTTTCAACCCTCTCAATAAAATTAAACGAATTACAAGATAGCTTACGTCCTGGACAACAACAATTAGGGAGTTGGAAAGGAGGTAAAATGGCTATTTCAGCAGTGCCTGGAGCGGGTAAATCCCACAGTCTTGCGGTAGCTGCTGCCATGATGATTGCTCGTTATCAACTCCATCCGAGAAACCAGTTAATTATTGTTACTTATACTCGGTCAGCTGCTGCGGCTATTAAAGCAAAAATCAAGGAACGTCTTAAAGAGTTAAAGATACCTCAAAACGGATTTATGGTACAAACTTTACACGGTTTGGCGTTGAATATTGCCAGTCGTCATCCTGAGTTATCTCAACTCAATTTAGACACATCAACGGTGATCATTCCTACTCCTAGTCATCGGGTTATTCGTAGTTCTGTTGAAAAGTGGATTACTCGCAATCCTCGTCGTTATCAACTATTATTAGAAGGGGCTGAATTTGATGGAGAAGAAACGGAAAAGTTACGTCGTCAATCTGTCTTAAGAACGGAAGTTTTACCTAAGCTTGCTCATACCATTATCCGAGAAGCAAAAAGTTCAGGATTAACCCCAGAAAAGGTCTGGGAATTAAGTCATTATTCTCAGGAAAATTACGATATTTTAGCCATTGGTGCAGGATTATACGAACAATATCAAACTGTCATGCGATCGCTAGATTTTATTGATTACGACGACATGATTTTAGGCGCATTAAATGTTTTAGATAATCCGAAAATTAGACAATTATGGCAACAACAAATCTTTGCTGTATTTGAAGATGAAGCACAAGATTCTAGTCCCCTACAAGAGCGACTCATTTCTGCTTTAGCAACCCATGAAAATGACTGTAATTTAATTCGAGTGGGTGATCCCAATCAAGCAATTAATTCTACTTTTACTCCTGCTGATCCTGTCTATTTTAATTGGTTTTGTGAGACGTGCAAAAGCCAAGATAAACTAGCAGAAATGACTCAAGCTGGACGCAGTAGTAAGATAATTATTGACGCAGCTAACTTTGTTTTAAAATGGGTTAATCAGCAGTGGGAAATTGAAGCCAAAAAACAACAGGAAAAACATTTTCTTTCTGATACACAGCAAGACAAAAAAGAAGTGATTCCCTTTCGCTTACAAACCATTGAAACTGTTAGCAAAAACGACCCCCAACCAAATGCTAACCCTGAACCTGTTGGAGAAGGATTAGAACTTTATCGTCCTGACGATATTTATCACACGGTTGACTTAATTCGTCAAAGAATTATTGAATTATTAACTAAAAATCCTGAGCATAATGCAGCTATTTTAGTCAGAGAAAATCGTCAAGGCCGTTTCTTAGCTGAAAACCTCAAAGACTTACCTAAAAAATACAAAATTAGGGTCTATGAAGTGGGAGAATCAGAACGATTTTCCCAGATTCCTAATGAAATTTTAACCCTATTACAATTCATAGATCGACCCCATTCTCCTGACTATTTAAAAAATGCTTTAGAAATATTAGAAAAGCGAGGTTTAATTCCCTCACAAGACCTTAATCTTTTATCTACCTATCCCGAAAATTTCCTTTATCCCAGTCCCTTAATTCCTGAACAAAAAAAACCAGTCATAGAAGCACGTCATTATTGTTGTAATCTCCTACAAGCAAAGTTAGAATTACCGGATTATCAACTCATTCCCTTCTTAGGAATGACCTTAAAATATACCGGTGCAGAACTCGCAACGGTGCAAAAACTTTCTGAGCGAATTAGTCAAGAATTAATCGGTAAATTTTCCTTAAAAAGTGTTTTAAGCGTCCTCAGAGATATCATTAATTCAGAACAGTTTGAAGGGATAGAAGAAGACAGCGAAGAACGTTATACAAGACAGAATCAAGTAACAATTATTACCATGCACAAATCAAAAGGGTTAGACTGGGATTATGTTTTTCTTCCTTTCCTTCATGAAGACGTTTTACCCGGTAGTCCTTGGGTTCCCACTGCTGCACAATTTTTAGGCAAATTTACTTTAGCAGAAGTGTCTCGCGCGCAAATTCGTGCTGCGGTTCATCATCAATATATTAACCCAGAAAATACCTTAATTATTCCTAACCCAGAAGATGCTTGGGAAGAAGCACAACAACTTAAAAAAGCAGAAGAATATCGCTTACTTTATGTAGCAATGACTCGCGCAAAACGTCTTTTATGGATGTCTTCAGCTAAACAAGGTCCCTTTCGTTGGAGTATTTTTAAAGCAGATGGAACGATTAATTTACAAAGTAAAATTCCTTGTCCTATTTTTCCTATTTTAATGCAGCAATTTCCTGATTCTGTCATAGAATATTTGTTTTAAATGTAGAATGCAGAATGTAGAATGTATAGCAGGACATTTTTTATCTTTTTAATTGTCATTCCGAGGAAACGAGGAATCTCCTTAACCTCCTAACCATAATAGGTAGTGCTATAGAATGTAAACTAAATTTAATTCTAAATTCTAAATTCTAAATTCTGATGTGTTAGAATGGAAACCAGATGAACAATTGTATATTAATAATCGTAATCAAGCATTAAGGGAAAAGAAAAAAAGTAACTTTTGCGAGTCTATTCAGAAAACTCAAAAAAATACTTGGTTTATAAACAAACAATGCTTAAATTGTTAGAAACTTTCCTGGACATCTAAAAATCAATTTATTAGGAGTGTACTTATGGGCGAGACAGCTATTGATCTTAGTTACGAGAAAGACTACTACCAATGGACAATAGAACAAGCTCAAGCGTTACGAGAGTTTGTCAATACTCATCAGGAGTTAAAGCATTTCGGAATATTGGATTGGGAGAATATAATTGAGGAGATCGAAGCCTTGGGACGCAGTGAATATAATGCAGTGGTTAGTCTAATAATGAGACAAATTGAACATCGTTTGAAAATCGATTATGTCCCTTTAGAGGAGTGCTATAGGAAATGGCAGGTTGAGATACAAGCTTTTAGAATTGGGATCAAGCGCAAAATTGCTCCTAGTATGAAGCCAAAACTTGAAGCAGAGTTAGAAGAAATTTATCAAGATGCTCTGAGTCTAGTGGTCTTAGAGTACGGCGTAAAATTACCTGATCAATGTCCCTACAGCTTACAACAACTACTACCTTGAATGAAGTCAGAAGTTCCGGTTCTACAATACTTATTATCCTAAAATGTTGGCAATATTATCATGAATCACAAAAATGAAACGACAGTTAACTAAACTTCTTTCTCTATATTACCGAACAAGTTGTCAATAGTGATTTAAGGTCTGTAGCAAAAAGAAATAATTTAACTGAATCTGAAGTAGAATCAATGATTAACCAGATGAGTCAAATAATTCTCCCTATCAGTATAAAAAATTTAAAAAGATTAGGAATAGATGAGATAAGTTTAGTCAAAGGGCAGAGAAAATTTATTGTTGTTTTGGTAGATTTAGATACAGGAAAACTAATCGGATTAGTTGAAGAAAGAAAGTCGAAAACTATCCAAGAATATTTAAAGTCTTGGGGAGAAGATATTTTGAACCAGATAGAAGAAGTGAGTATCGATTTATATAAAATGTACAAAATAGTTATAGTATGTACTGTAGAACCGATATTATTCAATCTATAGATCAAAAATAATCACTATTAACTTTCCTTCTCAATTACCTTATCTAGTAACATAATTAAAGGCAATAAATTCTCAGATACCGTTTGCCAAACAATATCATAGTCAATTCCATAATAGGCATGAACTAAACGATTTCTCATGCCAATCATATCACTCCAAGGTAACTGTAAATGTCGTTTTTGACAATCTAAAGACACACGACTCGCTGCTTCACCAATAATTTCTAAATCTTTAACTACTGCTAACGATAGCATTCTATCCCTTTCTAAATCATCTCGATTTTTATCCCTCATAAAATTCAAGATTTCTTGTGCTGCATCTCTCATGTAAAATAACCGAGTCAAATCATCAGGATAACTCATACAAAACCTTTGCTTCTTGCATTACCCGATCCCGAAAATAAATACTTAATTCTGACGGTGTTCTTAAATCAACTTTATGCCAATTAATTATAGCAGATAACTCTCTTTCCATTCTTGCTAAAGTCAAGAAACTAGGAGTTTTTCCTGTTTCAAACTCCACTAAAAAATCAACATCACTCTTATCTGTAAAATCTTCTCTCAACACCGAACCAAATAAAGATAATTTAGTAATATAATATTGTTGACAAAAAGCCGATAATGTGTGTTGACAAATAGTAATTGGTAGATTTTTATTCATTATGATTTGTCTCCTAATACTTCAATAACTGGCGTGGAAACAGGCACAGAGGCAGTTTGATAAACTTCTTGATTAAAAACATTCTGCACAATAAATAACAAAACAAAGCTAATAATAGCAGCAATAACAGGAGTTGTGATCCAACCAGAGGCAATACCCCCTAAAACCCCCCATTTAACTTGTCTAACCCCTTTTATCCCTTTTAAGAGGGCAATACCAATGACTGCACCCACCACTGCTTGCGAACTCGATACAGGAATGAGAGGAATAGGAGGTAAACCTAAACCAACCACAAAATTTGACAATTCTTGGGACGAAAAAGTAAATAATACTAGAGAATTAGCCAAAACCACCACTAATGCACCCACAGGAGATAACGTCATTAAACTACCACCCACCGTCATCATCACTTGCTTAGAATAGGTAAACACCCCAACAGCAATGGCGATCGCTCCTAATAAAAATAATTGTTCTACTGCGGATATATCAAAAATTCCAGCAATTTTCAGGTTTTCAAAGGGAGAAGAAGGCACAAAAACCCCCATCACATTACCAATATTATTCGCTCCCAAAGTATAAGAACCAAAAGCACCGACCAAAATTAAACCCCAACGAATATTATTATCTAAACTTAAAAGATGGGGTTTAGTATTTTCAATCAAGAGTACAACTAATTTATAGATAACCGCCGCAAATATAGCTGCCAAAATAGGACAAGCGACCCATGTCCCCATAATTTTGATTAAATCATTAATATTGGTGACAGAACCACTAAACCAGTTCCAACCCACGATCGCCCCCACAACCGCTTGAGAAGTGGATACTGGCAGTCCTAACTTAGTCATCCACAAAACGGTTAGTGCGGCCGCTAAAGCAACGGTAAACGAACCAGCTAAAGCATTGACTGCCCCTAGTTTTCCCAGTCCTCCGGCGGCCCCGGCCCCTGCGGTTACTGAGCCAATAATAATAAAAACACTACAGATAACCGCAGCAGTGGAAAAACGCACCATGCGACTTCCCACAGCAGTTCCAAAGACATTGGAAGCATCATTTGCACCGAGGGACCATCCTAAAAATAAGCCACTAGAGAGAAAAATAAACGTGCTAATTAAGTCCATAATTTAATCTAACTCATCTGATAAGTTAAGCTATGATAACTATAAAGTGCGTTGAATTGCATAAATATCTAACTCATCTGCTACACTTTCAGCGAGATCGGCAATGGAATCAATGGCATTAACGATATCTCGTAAGTTGATTTTTTCAGAGAATTTATAGTCAGTAGCAAAAATTTTCTTCTTCAAACTAATAGCAATTTTATCGGCCTCAGATTCATAAACTCTAACTTGATAAGTATGATCTTTTACGGATTTAGGATCACGGAAAAAATTACGAGCAGCAATGATTACTGTTTCTATACTTTTAACAACGACTTGCACTAAGTCTAAAAATTCTTTTTTCCCAATTTTATTCTCTGTCTCTTCTATTTGTGATTCTATTTCTTTGTTTTGATCCCGTTCAATCATTAAATCTTGAAAATTTTTCCCCATCAGATCCAGAAGAGAAAATAAATCCGTCAGTAATCTCAAAACATCGGCCCGAAAATCAGGGATTAACATTTCACTATAGAGAACATTCACAATGGAACGTTGTAAGTCTCTACATCTTTCTTTGAGTCCAGTAATTTGTAATAATTTTTCTTCGCAAGTTTCTGCGATATTTCCTTCTTCAAGAAAGGCAGTAATTCCTCTTTCAAAATAAATTGCACCTTCTGCTACTTTATCGAGAAATTCATCAATTTGCCCTTCTAATAGTTTTGTCTTGCCAAATAAAGCGGGTGTTTCTTTAGACATAAGTTAAATTAATTCCAATCAACAAAGATACTTTATGGTCTCTCATTTTGAACGCTTTGGCAACTTTTTCATTTAATTTTACCCCTGATTATACAAAATAATCCATGACAATAAAACCTCTTAATAATATTAAGCCCATGCTGAGTTATAATTAAACAAAATTAGCTGGATCTTGATCTCGTCGATGTTTAACGGGAATAGGTATTCCTTGGCGATCGCCGACTAAACTGGCAGTGGTTTCTAATGCGTCTCGTAGCCGTTTTCCTGCATAGATAGACATATCCCGTGGTACATTAATTCTATCCCGTAAATACCGTAACGCAACGTCCGATCCTTTCGGGGGTTGACAAGGTTTCCCTGTCATCAGGTTGGTTAATGCACACCGTAACGCTTCATCGAATACTTGATCTTTTGCAGGGTTAACCTGAATAATATTATGACGGTGTTTGATGACTCGTTGCAAGGCTTCTTGACGGGAGGTTTCCGGTTCGGGATACATCACATCCGGTAAACCAAACCAAGGCCCATTATCTACCCTATCTTGGTTAATTTTCGTTTGTTGGTCCCCATTACTATAACACCCACCCATTTGCGGGGGTAAGTCGTGAACATGGGTATGAAAGTCGCTTTGAGTTCCCCGATAAGTGCAACGGGTTTCCATTGCATCAAACCACTGACCAAAACGCTCATTTTCTTCTCGTAGCGAATAACCCTTATAGTAGTATAAACTGGCGTTCATGCGCTCCACATAAGGGGTAAAAATGACATCCACTGTGCCAAACTCCTCTAGAAAATAGGGACTTGGGGTGTCTTCTAACGCTTTTTCTACCATAGCCACCACCTTAACAAATTGTTCACGGTTTTGTTGTTCTTGTTTTTGCGACCAAGTGGGATAACAATTAGGGGTCGAAGTAGGAGTCACCTCCTACAACTCCCATTCCGAACCGTACATGAAACTTTCACTTCATACGGCTCTCGGCAATTAGTCCCTTGTCATGGGTACTGTTAATACATCATCTTTCCATTCGTGGTCATTATCTGACCAGTCGTAGGAACCATCATTTCTGCTTTTAACATCATGACAGTGGCGATGTAGAGCTTGATAGTTTTTAGATGTATCCTTACCACCTTTCGATTTAGGGATAATATGGTCAACTTCTATCAAGTCATCAGGTGTAAAGTTTTGCCTACATAGTGAGCATTTACCTTTTTGTTTCATGAGGAGTTTTGCCACTCTTGTTGGTGTTTCTGGGTAATCTCCTCTTCTTTTACTCCAGTATGTCCAGTTTCCGTCATAAGGGGAGGATTCAGGTTTGACCAATGTGTGTCTTTTTATTCCTGTATCGGCATGACTTATTAAATGGTATCCTTCCTTAGTTTGGAAAGTCCATTTTCCATGTTTTCCGTTTGAGAAATATTTGGACAGTTTATCAATTGTCTTACCCTTTTTCACTCTTGAGACTGCCCATGCTCTTAGCATTCTCCAAGTTACCATATCCTCAGTTGTGAATGTTTCCTTACTATTTACAGTTTTATAGTAGTTACACCATCCTCTGATGATTGGATTTAGTTTCTGGATTAATGCTGATTGAGGTGCTGTTTTATGGTTTTTAATGACCTTTTTAATTTCCTCATGGTGAGCTTTGATGGCCTTATTACTTGGTTTGATCATTGTCTTGAATCCTAATGTCTTGCCATGTCCATTTTTACTGGAATGGTGTTTCCCCATTGGGTAAGACCTTATATTGAATCCAAGAAAGTCGAATCCCGCCTTTTCCATCCTTCCATCAATTTCTATGTCATTTAATGTATGACAAATTCTGGTTTTGGATGATTTCAGTTCTAATCCAACTTTATTCAACCATTCGTTTATTAAGGACTTACATTGTAGAATGACTTTATAATCCTCATGGATAATTACGAAGTCATCGGCATATCGGATGATTGTTGGTTGATAACCTGTTTTGTAAGTGCCGTCTTTCCTTCTTTTATTAGCAGGAAAGTGGCTTTTTATCTCCTTAATCATACCGTGCAGTGCAATATTAGCCAGTAGTGGGCTAATTACACCGCCTTGGGGGGTTCCGAAATCGGTATCCTCAAATACACCATTGTCTATTACACCACATTTCAACCATTGTTTTATTAGGTGTTTTATGCAGGTAGGACAATCTACTTTGGACAGTAGGTAATCATGGTTAATCTTGTCGAAGCACTTTGAGATGTCGGCATCTAGGACATATTTACTTTTTTGTTTGATAACAGACCATATTCTGTCGATGGCATCATGTGCGCTTCTGCCTGGTCTAAATCCGTATGATGTGCCTTCAAATTGGGCTTCCCAGTACGGTTCTAAGGCTGATTTAACCAAGGCTTGCATTGCTCTATCTTTGATGGTTGGTATTCCCAGTGGTCGTTCTTCATTACGTCCTGGTTTGGGAATCCATATCCGTCTGAGTGCTTTTGCTTTGTAACCTTTGATATTAAGTTCGTTAACTAGCTTGAATCTTTGGGTATAGTGTAAAACTTTCTTGCCATCGACTCCAGCAGTCTTCTTACCACGATTATCTTGGGTCACTTTGCGTGTTGCTAAGAGCTTTGCAAAATGTGACTTTAACAGGAGTTTTTGAAGCTTTTTGGCTTTGACTTTATCACCTGACTTAACAGCTTGAAATATTCTTTTTTGAAGCTTGAACACCTTTCTTTGGACTTTTGCCCAATTGATGGTGTTCCATTCATCCGTAGTCTTTAAACTCGTTTTCGACATATTGACCTCTAATAGAGACTATTTCTTACTAATAAACCAGTAGTACGTCTGCTTATCCATACCTATTACGGGTCGGCTTTTGCTTCTTACTACTTCTCACATCCATGACCCATGCGGTTCAGTTTGTCCCTACTTACCTACTCGACCAGTGGTAAGAGCAGTCATGGACTTAATTCGTTCCGTTGATTTGGGTGTATCGGTTTTAGGTTTCATCTTTCCCCCAGGCTACTTTTAGGAATCGGTGTGGATGTCTGAACAAGCACTCCACTTTTCACCTTGTCCTTTTGAACGCAGCTTGTCAAACAGTTAAGCTACACGATGTTTTTGAGGGTTCAAGCCGATGATTCACTTTCGTTAACCATGACCGATTGACTCTGAGAACTTCTTATCATGCTGTTTCATGACGGGTTCTCCATTTTTAACCCTGCTTCCATCCTGGATTTACTAAGTCCAAAATGGAGGGTTCTGTCGTCACTCTCAGGATTTCTCCTTTGATTCCGAGTGTGGCTCCTTTAGCCAACAAATCAACAGTTATTCAGATTTCTAGGTTCTGAACAATCCACACGCTTGTATGACAGTACAAACTTTCTGGATTAACGAATCACACTATCCGTCTACATCTAACCTCAAATCAGTTCTATGATCGGAATCATGATACAGTCCGCTAATTGTTAAATCCATAATCAACTCCTTAGGAATTTTAAAATTCGGTCAAGTCATCGACATTGGCTAACAAGCAACAACAAGTTATGGACTAAGGAAACAGAGAAACCTCCCCACTGTAATCCTTAATTTTAGAGAATCTTAATCAGTTATTAAATTTACCCTAACTTACCTCATTCCTTCTCGCTTGCTTAAATTGTCGAATCGTGACAATTCTTGATAATTATTGATAATTATTCATAGGATAATTTTCCTGGGTATTGGTGGTCAAAGGTTGGCGATAAATTTTACACTGAAAGATGGACTAAAACGAGAAAAACCATAATGACCAAAACTGCACCTTTTCTGACTGGAAGTCAAATACGCGATCGCTTTTTACAATTTTATGCCCAACACAATCACCAGATTTTGCCCAGTGCATCCTTAGTTCCTGAAGATCCGACTGTTCTCCTCACCATTGCAGGGATGCTTCCTTTTAAACCCATTTTCCTCGGTCAAAAGCAGCCAGATTTCCCTCGCGCTACCACCTCTCAAAAGTGTATCAGAACCAATGATATCGAAAATGTGGGACGCACTGCTAGACATCATACTTTCTTTGAAATGTTGGGTAATTTTAGCTTTGGGGACTATTTCAAAGAACAGGCCATAAAATGGGCTTGGGAACTGTCTACTAAAGTTTATCAATTACCCCCAGAAAATATTGTCGTTAGTGTTTTTGAAAATGACGATGAAGCTTTTAAACTTTGGCAAGAAATGATCGGTATTCCTCCCCAAAAAATTAAACGCATGGGAGAAAAAGATAACTTTTGGAAAGCGGGTCCGACTGGTCCTTGTGGTCCTTGTTCAGAACTTTATTATGATTTTCATCCCGAATTAGGTGACGAGACTATTGATCTCGAAGATGATTCCCGTTTTATCGAGTTTTATAACTTAGTCTTTATGGAATATAACCGTGATACTGAGGGAAATTTAACGCCATTACAAAACAAAAATATTGACACAGGAATGGGGTTAGAACGGATGGCTCAGATATTACAAAAAGTCCCCAATAATTATGAGACGGATCTAATTTTTCCTATTATTGAAACGGCTGCTAACATTGCTAAAATTGACTACCAAAAAGTAACAGAAAAAAACAAAGTTTCCTTAAAAGTTATCGGGGATCATGTGCGGTCAGTGGTTCACATGATTAGTGATGGTATTACTGCATCAAATACCGATAGAGGTTATGTTTTACGTCGTTTAATTCGTCGAGTGGTGCGTCATGGTCGCTTAATAGGAATTGAGGGAACGTTTATCAATCAAGTGGCAGAAACAGCTATCCAACTTTCCGAAGTTGCTTACCCACAAGTTAGGGAAAGAGATAGCTTTATTAAAGCTGAATTAGAACGAGAAGAAGCGACCTTCTTAAAGACGTTAGAACGGGGAGAAAAGTTACTCGCTGAAATCATTAGTCAAACGGAGAAACAAGGACAAATTTCTGGGGTAGATGCTTTTACATTATATGATACCTTTGGCTTCCCGTTAGAACTGACTCAAGAAATAGCAGAAGAAAGTAACTTGACGGTGGATATGGTCGGGTTTGAAGCGGAAATGAAACAGCAACAAGAACGGTCAAAAGCAGCCCATGAAACCATTGATTTAACGGTACAAGGAAGCTTAGATAAATTAGCTGAACATATCCATCCTACCGAATTTTTAGGCTATACTAACTTACAATCAAACGTTAACGTTGAAGCGGTTTTAATCGAAGGCAAAACTGTTGAGACAGCAGCAGCAGGAACCGATGTTCAAATCGTCTTAGATCGGACTCCGTTCTACGGAGAATCAGGGGGACAGATAGGCGATCGTGGATTTTTAACAGGAGAAAATTTAGTTATTCGGATCGATGATGTCCAAAAAGAATCAGGTATTTTTGTTCATTTTGGTCGCGTAGAAAGGGGTCAAGTTTCTGTTAATGATAGTGTCAATGCAACTATTGATAGAGCTTGTCGTCGTCGGGTACAAGCAAATCATACGGCGACCCATTTGTTACAAGCAGCTTTGAAGAAAGTGGTTGATGATTCTATTTCTCAAGCGGGATCATTAGTTGCTTTTGACCGCCTCAGATTTGATTTTAATTGTCCTCGTGCAGTAACGCCAGAAGAATTACAAGAAATTGAGGATTTAATTAATACTTGGATTGCTGAAGCACACGATACAGAAATTGCAGTTATGCCCTTAGAAACTGCCAAAGAAAAGGGAGCAATTGCCATGTTTGGTGAGAAATATTCGGCAGAAGTTAGAGTCATAGATGTGCCTGGGGTTTCTATGGAATTGTGTGGCGGAACTCATGTTAACAATACCGCAGAAATTGGCCTGTTTAAAATTATGTCAGAAAGCGGTATTTCTTCAGGGGTGAGACGTATTGAAGCCGTTGCCGGTCCTGCAGTTTTAGAATATTTGAAAGTCCGAGAAACCGTGGTTAAGGATCTCTGCGATCGCTTTAAAATTAAACCCGAAGAAATTAGCGATCGTATCACTTCCCTACAGTCTGAACTAAAAACCACTCAAAAAGAATTAGAAACAGTTAAACAAGACTTAGCTGTGGCAAAATCTGACCAATTATTAAACGAAGCTGAGTCTATTGGTGAGTTTAAACTTTTGGTTTCAGATATGGGAGAAATGGAGGTAAAAGCTTTACAAACTGCAGCAGAAAGATTACAACAAAAATTAGGAGAAGGGGCGGTTATTTTGGGGTCTATTCCCTCAGAAGGAAAGGTTAGCTTGGTAGCAGCTTTTAGTAAAAAAGTCAATAAAGAAAAGCAACTCCAGGCCGGAAAATTTATCGGTCAAATTGCTAAAATATGCGGCGGTGGGGGTGGAGGTCGTCCTAACTTAGCCCAAGCAGGAGGACGAGACCCCAGCAAGTTATCTGAAGCTTTATCAACTGCTAAACAGCAGTTAAAAGAAGGCCTACAATAAATACAGTAGGGTGGGCAATGCCCACCCTACAATCTAATTAAAGTTTAGGAGAATAGTTGACAGAATACCCCATTAAAACAGAGTTTAACCGAGTATTGATCAAAGGATACTGATAATTTTTCTCATTTAACGACGGTTAGAGTCGAAGTGCCAGTCGCCTGACACAACTCTCTTCAGAACCGTACGTGAGACTTTCACCTCATACGGCTCCCATTAACTAGCCAGTTGTTACTGGTACAGTTAGTACATCATCTTTCCACTCGTAGTCATTACTTGACCAATCGTAGGAGCCATCATTTCTGCTTTTGACATCATGACAGTGACGATGTAGAGCTTGTAGATTTTTATATGTATCCTTTCCGCCTTTGGTCTTAGGGATAATATGGTCAATTTCTACAAGGTCTTCAGGTGTAAAGTATTGCCCACATAGGTTACATTTACCTTTTTGTTTCTTCAATAGTTTTGCAACTCTTGTTGGTGTTTCTGGGTAGTTACCTATTCTTGTACTCCAGTATATCCAGTTCCCGTCATAAGGAGATGCTTCACCTTTAACTTTGGTATCTCTCTTAATGGTAGAATGCGAATGGTATCTTAATTCCAATCCGTTGTTGGTTTGAAATGTCCATTTGCCTATTAAGCCATTCCTGAAATACTTTCTGAACGCTTTTTTGATTCCCTTTTTATGTCTGCCATGTACCCATTTTTTCAGGAGTTCCCATATATAGTTATCTAAACTATCGTAGGTTTCTGCACTGCAAACGGTGGCATAATAATTTGACCATCCTCTTATTATTGGATTTAATTTACTAATCAATCCTTCTTGTGGAGCTTTTCTTAAAGCTTTGAGTTTTTGCTTTAAGTTTTCCTTGTGACTCTTGATTGATTCTCTACTCGGTGTGATAATTAATTTGAGATTTAATAATCTACCGTGAGTATCCCTACTGGAATGATGTTTTCCAACGGGATACTGTTTTATATTAAATCCTAAGAAGTTAAAGCCAGCTTTTTGTTTTTCTCCATCTATTGTTACCTCTTTTAAAGTGTGGCATATTCTGGTTTTACTAGGTTTGATTTCTAATCCAATTTTAGCTAACCAGTTATTGATTGCTTCCTTGGCTTCGATTATGACCTCTTTATCTTCGTGGAGTATTACAAAATCATCTGCATATCTTACGATTGCGATTTCATCTGTTGTTCTTTTCTTACCTGCGTTATCTCTTTTTCCACTTTTCCTGGTGTATTGAATGCGATATTTTTTAACATTCCATAACCATTCTTTTATGTATGTTTCCATACCGTGTAAAGCGATGTTAGCAAGTAAAGGTGATATGACTCCTCCTTGTGGAGTGCCAGTATCAGTTTCATCGAATACTCCATTATCCAATACTCCAGCTTTTAACCATTGTTTGATTATGTTTCTGAAGTGTGGACATTCCAGATTATTCAATAGATATTGATGGTTAATCTTATCAAAACACTTAGCAATATCCGCATCTAGAACATACTTCTCCTTCTTACTTGTGTAATTGAAGATTGAACTAATAGCATCATGTGCTGACCTTCCTGGTCTAAATCCGAAGCTGTTTGGCTCGAATTGTGCTTCCCAGTAGGGTTCTAGTGCTAATTTGATTAACGCTTGCATGGCTCTGTCTTGGATGGTAGGAATACCTAATGGGCGTTTTTCATCTCTTCCAGGTTTGGGAATCCATACCCTTCTAAGTGGTTTAGCTTTGTATCCTTTTATACTCAG
>JASJDD010000071.1 GCA_030065735.1 Crocosphaera sp. | reverse complement strand
AGCCTATTGCCCAGATGTAAGACGTGGTAGAGGAGGACGCAAGAAATCCACTACACCGCTATCTGTTGGATAGGAAGCCCACGCTGTACGCAAGCGTCAGCCTGTGGTAGTTCACAAAATAATCAAATAATTATCCAAAACTCTCTTGAGAATGAGTGATAAACTGAGTTTTATGCAAGAATTTGGGCAATTTTAACTATATCAAACTTAGGTTAATAATCTCGAAAATGGAAAATAGGATTTCATTTATTGCTCCGATTCCAAACTCCCCTTATAATTCAAATCAAGGAGCTTACAATCAACCATGAGCAAATCTCAAGCACTAACAATTGATGTAAATGAACAATTCCCGTGTTTAACGCGATCGCCTTTTATCGAAGCGACGATTGATTGGCAAACTCATGCAAATAAACAATTAGTTCCTGAAACCTTAAAAACACAACTAAATCAAAGATTATCGGACTATCCATCAATTCAGCCAAGTTACAATCTTAAAGTACAAGCTTCAGGATATTCGGATGGAACATCAGAAGTTGAACATAAAACACAATGGAATGGTTTTAGACTCCAAAATCACGATAATAACTTTGTAATACAGTTTACACAGACAGGACTTGTTGTCAGTAACATAGAAATGTATGAATCATGGCAAACTTTTTCCCAAGAAGCTTTACGTCTATGGGCAATTTTTCAAGAACTCGCTGAACCCACCATAATTAATCGGTTAGGAGTGCGCTATATCAATAAAATTTCGCTTCAAGCTGGAGAAAACCCATTAACATACTTAAAAAAAGTACCAGAACATAATTTTAATTTGCCTCTCACCAGAGAATCATTTTTTGTTCGAGATACTTATAAAGTCCCAAACTATCCCTATGGTATTAATTGGGTATGTACTGAACAATCACAAGTCACTCAGCGATTTCTAATTGTTGATATTGATGTATTTATATCTGAGATCCTTGAACTTGAAGAATCAACGTTAACCAATTACTTGAATGAAATGCGTTGGCTAAAAAACAAAATTTTTTTCAATAGTATTACTGATTTTGCTCTTAAAAACTTTGGAGGATAAAATGGCAACGTCAACTAGAATAATCGGAAGTAGTGATACTGCTAACTACCTCGAAAAAATTAATCAAAATAACTCTCGCTATTTCTTCGAGTCAGTGACTTTGGGGAAGCAGTCAGCGTATAAGGACTTAATTGAATTATGGGATGAATGCAAAATTAAAAATTGGGATGGATATAATGCTTTTCCTGTCCAAGAAAAAACGTTTAAAAATACTTGGTATGTTATAGATGCTTTACCTCTTGGTTGTCCATTACCCTCTTTTGGAGCAGAACCAGACGGTCATATAACTTTGGAGTGGTATCGTCATCCTCGTTGGATACTTTCTGTTAGCGTAAGTCCAGAAGGTTATCTTTACTATGCTGCTTTATTTGGTGATAGCAGTATTAAAGGAACTGATACATTTTTGGGCAATCTTTCAGAAACAATTCTCAATTTAATCGAAAGAATCAATATCAAAAAAATCTAAACTTCATTCATGCTCGATCCATCAAATATTCCACCTGTTGAAGATACCGAAATTCTAACTCGTTATGTTTTACAAAGTCGGCATTTTCGTAATGATAAAACTGCTAGACCAGAACTTTTTATCCCTCATCCTCGTCAAGATTTATCAGTAACCCGTCATCGAGATGCAACTGAAAATGAACTTTGGCAAGTTGGGAAAAATGTTGCTCAAAAGAGAGAAAAAAATCTTTATGGCCGTTTTGATATTCAGACAAAAGATTGTAAAATTAACCCTTTATCAGTTGAGGCAAAACCTTTAGATGACAATCCTAATCATGCTGATATAACAGGTTGGCCCTCTTCAAAACAAGACCAAAAAGAACTTGCGTTAAAAATTGCAGCATCTAAAAGTATTAGTAAGTTTATTTCTCCTTCTTAAGTAATAATCACATCAGAAATAATAACTAAGCTGGTCATAAATAATGAAGCAATTGTGTCCTTTAGGTAAACTGTAAAATCACCTAATCTTGACTCTAAGTCCAATTACCCTTAGAATATTCACTAATAATATCTTAAAAAAGATAACAATATTTTTACTATAGTTTTTAACATATTTATTCTCAATTGTCGATGATCAAAATCATAGGTTAACAGTGATTTTAATCCTTGCGAAAAGATGATTTCAAAATTACTCTGAATATAGAATCTACACTAATTATTTAAGAGAAACCCAATATGAATATCAAATCAACTTCTCTAGGATTACTAGGAGTGAGTATTGGTATGGGTGCAATGTTAAGTCTTGCTCCTATTAACCCAGTTTACGCAGGATCGTTTAATAGAGAAATACTAGATGCTAACGGTCAGAAAATGGGTCGCATGACTTTTGCTTGGGATGATAACAACGTAACCAATAATATGTTAAAAGGCTTTGACTCCTTAACCAGTTTTTCTCTAATGGATTATGAGAACATGAACTACGATCTTGACTTTGCTGAAAATACACACTTTAACAACTTCGAGTTTAATGTTATGGACGGTAAGTTAGATGTTTATGCCTACAATCGATCACGAACAACCCAAACACGAAAATACGGGTTTCAAATTAAGAGCAAAGACTTTAATTCCGATCTCATCGCTGCTGACATACCTACCGTTGCTTTTCCTACCCATGAACACCCTTTAGATCAAGCTTTAAAAACCAATAGATACTTCGTTAATTTGAACTTAGGGGAACCTGTGTCATCTGATTCAGCTACCATTTCCAGTTCTAATTCTTTTATGTCTGATAATGCTCAGTTTGTAATACCAGCAGCACAAGACCCACAGAGTGTCCCCGAAAATAGCTTAACCACCGCTTTATTGATCATTGCTGGATTGGTTTTTCTCAGTCCTCACAAAATTTTCTAAGGTTAAAAACAACAGTTTTTCTTGTTATTAATCAACCCACACTGAAAACTCTAAAAAATCAGTGTGGGTTGATTTTCTTGCTCTTGTCTTTTAGAAGAATCTCTTTCTCTTAAAATATCCACTCAAACCAAGAAGTATTAATCCGATCAAAGATGTCGGTTCAGAAACCTCTTTCGGGTTAGTCGTCACTGTCTCAATGGTTTCCAGGGGATTGGGTTGACCATCTTGAGTAATAATAGAGGTATTATCTAGCGAGTCAGTATCATAATTGGAGATCCTACCATTAGCAATATTAGGAGGATCTTCGGGAAAAGGCCCACCACCATCACCAATAGAAGAAATAAAAATAGAAGAATCCGCTAGTGCATACTCAAGAAAAAACAGGCTTAAATCTATATTGTCTAAGGTATGGGTAAAATCCATAAAGGTTGAGTTGCCTGAAAAGTTCATTTCATAAGCAGATACTTCATTGAAGGCAGGATCAGGATCAAATATAATCATATTGTCTCCATCTTTGTCTTCTCCTGAGAAGGTTCCTATTACTTCTCCACCACCGGGTTGCCATCCTGATTGAGAAAATTCAAACGTTAACGCATTAACTGGTTTACCTCCTAGGACAATAGCAATGGTCAATCCTGTTGTCCCAATCGATAAGGACTGTATAAATTTTTTCATAATTGTAAAAAGTTCCAAATAATGACTGTAAGCAATCGCTTCTATCACCAGTCTATTTAATTTCTCTCTTTGTAAAAATTAAACTTTTCTAATTTCTATCACGAGATAAAAAGCTTAGGTTTTAAAACTCAATTTTTCTTAAAATTTTTTAGCATAAAAATGATAAAACCGTTAAATTGTCTCAATTGCATCAAAACAAAGCTCCTATCAATCAGACAGGAGCGATAAAAATTAAATTTTTGTTAGTTTCTAGTGACTTTGTTGATGGCTCACAACCTTACGATTACCTCGGTTAGAGTTACCATTGTGCTTAGAATGATTAGAGTTATATTTGCCTTTGCGCTTAATGATAGGTTTAGGTACAGTTGACTCAGGTACTTCCCAGTCGGTTTTCATCCACTCAGGACAATCTTGATCATAAATCATCTGTAAAGCAGCAGCGGCGATCGCTTGGGGGTCGTATTCAGCACTCAATTCCCGTACCAAGGGTAAAAATGAGGCCATCCGTTCTCCTGTTAAGGATTCTTTGATTTGATTTTGTAGTTTTTCTAAGCGTTTTGCTTCAACTTGAGAACGACTAGGGATCTTGCACGTTTCTAACTTTTGGCGCAGTCTCCGCTCAATTTGCCGTACCATACGGCGATCGATGGGTTCGATGAGGGAAATAGCGGTTCCTGTTTTTCCAGCCCGTCCTGTACGACCAATACGGTGAATATAGGTTTCACTGTTATCGGGTAAGTCGTAATTGATGACATGGCTTAAGTTTTCCACATCTAAGCCCCGTGCAGCAATATCAGTGGCCACCACTAATTTAATTTTTCCGTCTCGGAAGCGGTGAACTAATCTTTCTCGTTGGGACTGAGAGAGATTTCCATGATATTCATCCACACTATGACCAATTTCTTGAAGTTTGGTGGTCAATTCTGAGGCCGTTTGTTTGGTACGAACAAAAATAATAGCCGATTCGGGATCTTCCATCTCTAGGATAGGTTGTAAGGCTTTGCGTTTTGACCATCCTCTCGGAACCAGATAGAGATGCTGATCAATGCGTGTGGGGGCTGCTTGAGTGCGTTCTACGGACACTGTGACGGGAGACTTGAGAAACTGATTCACTAAGTCTCGTATTTCTCTGGGCATTGTCGCCGAGAAACACGCCGTACTACGGCTTTGAGGCGTTTTTCTAAGAATCGTTTTGACATCGTCAATGAAGCCCATACTTAACATTTCATCGGCTTCATCGAGAACTGCCCAACGCAGGGAGTCTAAAACTAATTTTTTGCGTTCTAATAAGTCAATGACTCGTCCTGGGGTTCCCACAACAATCTGTACCCCTCGTTCTAAACTACGGATTTGTCGTTCAATGGATTGACCACCATAAACCGTTAAAATATAAAGACGACGTTCCGTTGAAAAATCTTTTAATGCTTCAGCAACTTGTTGAGCAAGTTCACGGGTTGGGGTTAAAATCAGGGCTTGAACATTGGGATTTTTGGTGTCAATTTGTTCAAGAATTGGTAAGGAGTAGGCCGCCGTTTTTCCGGTTCCTGTTTGGGATTGTCCTAAGATATCGTGGCCTTCTAAAATTAAGGGAATTGCTTTTTCTTGAATCTCGGTAGGACTTTCAAATCCAAGGGTTTGTAATTGGTTAACGCGGGCTTCGGATAGTCCTAAGTTCTCGAAAGAAATGGTCATAAGGTCGCTTTTGTTGGTAAGTTGACTATGGTTTAAACCTTGAGCAAGGTGCAGCTAGATTTTTTTATAGTGGCTTTTCAAACTGCTTATTATTGTCACTTATATTAGCATAAGTTTTTGTTAGTTTCCACTACGGTTTGTACGGAATTCAATGTTTTCGTTTAGATAACTTTTCCTGAGAGATCGTAAACGTCAGCATCGGTAATTTTTACGGGAATAATTGAGTTTAATTGGGCTTCTCCTTGAACATAAACAACTCCATCGACTTCGGGGGAAAATCTGGTTGAACGGCCAATATATTGTTGGGTTTTGGGATTTTCTTGTTCAATTAATACCTCGACTGTTTTTCCAATACAATTTTGATTTTTCTGAGCAGAAATAGGTTGTTGGATTTCCATTAAATAGTTATGTCTTTCTTGAGCAATTTCTAGGGGAACTTGATCAGCCATTTGATAAGCTGGGGTTTCTTCTTCAGGGGAAAAGGTGAAAACTCCAACGTGATCGAATTCATGTCGTTGAACAAAGTTGATTAAATGTTCAAAATGCTCGTCCGTTTCTCCAGGAAATCCTACGATAAAGGTGGTTCGTAAAATAGCATTAGGAATTGATTTTTTTAGCCTTTCAATAATCTTATCGTTGACCTGGCCTTGCCAGGGACGATTCATGGCTTTTAAAATAGCAGGGTGGGAATGTTGCAGAGGTAAATCCAAATAAGGTAAGATATTCCCTGTCTCTCCAATGGCATCAATGACTTTTTGGGTTAATCCTGTGGGATAAGCGTAATGAATACGAATCCAAGGAACATCAACTTGCCCTAATGCCCTTAAGAGTTCGGCTAGTTTGGGTTCTCCATAAAGGTCTACACCGTAATTGGTGGTAATTTGAGAGATGAGGATAATCTCCTGAACCCCTTGGTCGGCTAGTTGTTGCGCTTCGGTTACAATAGACTCCATAGAGCGCGATCGCTGATTACCTCGTAAATGAGGGATAATGCAAAAAGCACAACGGTAATCGCATCCTTCTGCCACTCGAAGATAGGCAACGGCTTCATTAGTCGTGCGATAACGGGGAGTGGTTTCGTCGGCGACAAAGGTGGGGGTTTGAGAGACTTGTGTGACCCTTTCCCCCGTTTCTACCCGTTGAATCACCTCTACGATTTTTTGGTAGTCTCCCGTTCCCACTAAAGCCACAGCTTCGGGTAACTCTTCTAATAACTCCTCTTGGAAATGTTGCGCCATGCAACCAGAGATGATGATTTTCTTGTTGGCTTCAGCCAGTTCGACTAAAGTACGAACCGACTCCTCTCTGGCTTCTTGAATAAAGCTACAGGTATTGACAATAACGTAGTCGGCTAACTCCTCATTGGCATCAATGGAGTACCCTTGTTCTGCTAGTAAGCCTAGCATATGTTCTGAATCTATACGATTCTTCTCACAACCGAGGTGAGATATAGCAATGGTTGGCTTGTTGCCCATGTATTATTTGGTTTTACCCCTTGTCTTCCACTGGGGCGAAAAACCAAGCAAATCCTTCAGTATAGCCTTTCGGCTAAGAATAGTGTTTGGGATACTGGCTTGCCCCTTGTACTCTTAATTTATCTTAACAGATTTTTGCTCAGAAGGGAAGCCTTTAAGTTAAATTCTTTTTTTATAATGTTGCGCCCATAACATTTTGTTATTGAGTTGACTATATTTTTATGGACAATCAAGCAGACAACAAAACGTTAAGTCTCTGGGATGTTAGAAAAATTTGAGTTACATTAGAACGGGAACCTGGTCAATGTGATCTCGATCCACATTGCTTTCTGGCGTTACCCATTCAAACATCGGTCAAGTTTCATTCAATAAAGATATGTTAAGCCGTATCCAAGATGCTATGGGAGGTTTAATTGGGGGAAAGTCTGACGGGGTTGGTTTAGAAATCACCCCTGAGAGACTGAACCTAGCTAAACTCACCAAACATGGTCAAGGTTATAAAATAGCCAAATTTTGCAGTGCTGAAGTGCCTGAAGGCATTTTTGAAGAGGGGAAAATCATTGATTCTCCCGGGTTAGCTGAATTGATTCAGGAGTTTTTTGTCGAAAACAAGATCAAAACTAAACGCATTGCTACGGCCGTTCCGATGCGAGAAGCCATTATTCGCATTATCCCTGTTCCTGCTGAATTAGACGAAGCAGAATTGCGAGATATGGTCTTAAACCACGAGGCTGCCTTGTATTTACCCTATCCGAGAGAAGAAGTGGATTTAGACTATCAAAAATTAGGCTTCTTTGAAGACGAAGATGGGATTGAAAAAGTACAAGTGTTGTTAGTAGCAACCCGACGGGAAGTTACGGACTCCTACATGGACACCTTTGGTCAAGCAGGATTAAAAGTTGATGTCCTAGAAATCAACAGTTTTTCGGTTATTCGGACCATTCGGGAACAACTACGGCAATTTGGGTCCACAGAAGCAGCCGTTTTAGTGGATGTGGAATTCGATAGTACAGAAATTGCCATTGTGGTTGATGGAGTCCCCCAATTTTCTCGAACCGTTCCCATTGGAACCTTTCAGATGCAAAATGCCCTCTCACGGGCCATGAATTTACCCCCCTCTCGCAACCCAGAAATTCTGCAAGGAATGACCATTCCTGTCACCCAGTTCGATAGTTTAACCACCCAAGGAACGGCGGTGAACCCAGGAATGACTGCCTTGATGCGAGTATTAGGGGAATTAACCGATGAGTTGCGTCGTTCCATTAATTTCTACTTAAACCAAAGCGAAGAATTGGAAGTGGTTCAGTTGTTATTAGCAGGGCCAGGAGGAGGTTTAGTACAACTAGATGAATATTTTACCCATCGTTTGAGTTTACCCACCATGCAAATCGATCCCATTGCTGCTTTATCCTTAGAAATGGATAAGGAGGTTCCGGTTGTGCAACGGCCGGCTTTAGGAACCGTCTTAGGTTTAGGATTACGGGAGGTGTAGCCTATGTATAGTTTAGATATTAATTTTCTTAAAGATCGTCATCTTGATACCAGTGCAAAAACAACGCTGGTTCCCCAATCCCGTGGACCATCGTTAAAAGAACAAATTCCCCTGTTAATTGGTGGGGCCGTGATGGTCCTTTTACCGGCTATCACAGCTAGTGCTTTGTTGCTGTTCAATCAGTTATCCTCTTCGACGGAACAAAGAATCCAACAATTAGAAAGTCAATTAGGACAATTAAATGCACAAAACAAAAACATTGAAGAAATTAATGCTCAAGTAGAGCAAAACGATCAACAGATTCAATCTTTAGTGACTGTTTTTAATCAAATTCGTCCGTGGTCAGCCATTCTCAAGGAACTTGAAGCTCAAATTCCCGCCAATGTTCAGGTGGGTTCCATTGTCCAAACGGAGACCGAAGTAACCATTGGCGGTTATGCCCTGAGTTATAATGACCTCAATGATTTTTTGTTGACCTTACAAAGTTCTCCTCTGCTAGACGCAGACAAAACGGTGATTAAGACAGCTAGTTTGGAAGACTTTCCCGTAGAAACCCCAAATACCCCGGAGAATCTGGAAGTAGAATTTCCTCAAGGGGTTAAATATAGTATTACCACTGCCATCAGTGATCGCCCTTCATCAGAGTTACTTCAAGAGTTTGCTCGTAGTGGGGCTGTTGGTCTTGTCAATCGCATTAGAACCCTTGAAAATAAAGGAGTGCTTAAACCATGACCTTTTCAGAAGAATTTAACTCTACACAAACCGATGCCGATTTTGATGACCTTGGTAGTAGTTATCCTACGGCTTTTGGGATTACCTTTACCCCACAAGTCAGTGGTATTGGTTTAGGATTATTGGGATTAGTGGGTTCGATCTATGTGGGGTTGAATTTTGTTAAGCCAGCCTATGAGAATTATACTGAACTCAGAACCACCGAAGCCGAAAAGCAGGGTCAAGTGGCACAGCAGGAATCCGGAGAACTCAGCCAAAAAATGTTAGATGCTGAGCAAAAACTTCGGGAGTCAGAATCTTTAAGAAACCAAGTGTTATCCTTGTTTTCTAGCGAAGAAAGTCTGAAAACCCTGTTGTTCGATATCAACCAATTGGTGCAAAAACACCAGGCAGAATTAGTCAATTTTAAACCCAACGGAACGATTACAGTCGTTGATGATGGTTCCTTAGGAGCAGGGGTTAATGGTCGACTGAAACGCCAGCAATTTGAACTAACCATTAGAGCAGATTTTGGTTCAACCCAAAGTATTCTCAGAGATTTAGAGCGACTACAGCCGTTATTAGTCATTCAAGGATTGAAATCTCAGTTAGTTGAAGAAAAATTTACCATTGACCTTGTGGAACTCAAGCAAGAAGGAGGACAAACGGTTGCCACAGGACAAGCTAAAGCCCAAGGCAAAGATTCTTTAGAAACCAGTTTCACCTTAGATGCTATCTTACCCTTAAGTCCAGAGGAACTAGCAAAATTAACCCCAGACGGAGAAACCCCAGAAAACGGGGAACAACCAGAAGGAGAATAATTCCCATTTGGGATCATTAAAATAGTCACTAACGATGTTAGCTGACACTTGTGTGTGTGTTGTGTGTGTGAACAAGGAGTGAACCGTGAAACAGTATCATTACCCGCTTATGACCAGTGGAGTCTTTTTAATGCTCTTGTGCCATCAACCCCTAATGGCAGTTGAAGACTCTCCATCTTCTCGCTTAAGCCTTGATTATCGACCAATCGGGGATCTCCCACAGGGAACAAAAGAGACGATGCTCCCGAAAACCCGATCCTTATTAGAACAACTGAACGCCCAACTCCCGACAGTCGAAACCAAGATCGATGGCGATCGCATTTCCATCATCCCTCCTGAGAGGTCCGAAGAAGCATCAACGACACCCTTGATCGCTCAACTGCCTAACTATTCCCCGGCTCCCCCCACTTATTCCCCACCCCCAGGACAAACCTTTCCCCCTCCAGTCCCTAAGCCAATCGGTCCTTCTGGCACTAATTCAGAGGTGTTAGTGCCTAATCCTGAAGTCATTATCAAGTCCAATGGGAGTTCGATTCCCGATAGCTTACAACCCACTATGCCCGTCGCTCCTACCTTGCCACGGGCGATCGCTCCACCAGTGGGAGATATGGCCATTTCTAATATTGACGCAGGAGCCACTCAAGTCGATTTAGGCAGTAGTGCTGTTGTGCCACGGTTAGTCCTACGAGAAGCCCCAGCTAGAGAAGTCTTAGCCGTATTAGCCCGTTTTGCTGGCATGAACTTGGTGTTTACCGATACCCCTGGCGCTACTCAAGGCCAGGGACAAGCGGCCGCTGAACCCACGGTATCCCTAGATTTAGAAAATGAACCAGTAGAAGATGTCTTTAACGCGGTGTTGATGATTTCAGGACTACAGGCCAACCGCCGAGGCCGCACGGTGTTTGTGGGTTCTAAGCTACCCCAAGCGGCCCGCACCCTAGTGAGTCGAACCTTACGCCTCAACCAAGTTAAATCTGGGAACGCAGGGGTGTTTTTAGCCTCCCAAGGGGCAGAATTTCAACGGTTAGTCACGCAAACGGAAGATATTATCGATCCCTTAACCCAACGGGTGGTGGGACGCAGAGAACTCCCCAGTACCCTAGAGTCTTTAACCTCCGAAGCAGGTCAGGGGTCAACTGGTCCCATGCTATTGAGGGGGTTAACGGTCTCTGCTGATGATCGTCTCAACACCGTCACCTTGGTAGGAGAACCCCGTGATGTTCAAGTGGCTACCTCTTTATTGACTCAAATGGATGCCCGTCGCCGTCAAGTGGCGGTTAACGTCAAGGTGGTGGATGTTACCCTCACTAATGATCAATCCTTCAGCAGTAATTTTTCCTTTGGCTCTGGGGATGCCTTTATTGTTCAAGACGATGGGGCCGCAGTGCTACGGTTTGGGGGCTTTAGTCCCGTCAGTGGTGAGGATCTTAACAGTCCACCGGGTCGGGTGATTAATCCTCCCGTTATTGATAACCCCTTTATTGACGGAAATACCTTTATCGATTTTAACCGCTCCATTGTTGCTCCAGGACAAGGGGGTGGATTTCTGTTCCTCGATGATACAGGAAACTTAATCCGTGTGCCTAGTGATGCTCGATTTTTCGGTCGAGTGGCTGGTATCTCTATGGACCCGACGATTGCAGGGATTACTGAGATTACCCCAGGGGAACCAGATACTTTTCAAAGCACCTTTGATCCTGCAACGGGAATTGAAACAGTAACCATCAGTCCAGGAACCATCCCCACGGCGACTTCGGCCCTTCCCAGTTTCTTCCAATTTCCTAGACGTTTCTTAGCACAAATTGAAACCAATATCCAAAGCGGTAATGGTAAAATTCTCACCGATCCAACTTTGGTGGTACAAGAGGGACAGGAAGCAACGGTTAAACTCACGCAAAAGGTGATTGAAAACATCACCACTCAAGTTGATCCCCTCAGTGGTGTACGGACCACAACGCCGGTTTTACAAGATGCCGGTTTAACCTTGGCTATCAACGTCGATAAAATCGATGACAATGGTTACATTAATCTCACCGTCAGTCCCACCATTGCTGCGGTTGGAGATATTCAAACATTTGATAGTGGGGCCGATGGCGGTACGAATAACCTCTTCCTGTTGAACCGTCGAGAATTGAGTTCTGGTTTAATTCGTCTGCGAGATGGCCAGACTTTAATTCTTTCAGGAATTATTAGTGAAACGGATCAGTCTACTACCAGTAAGGTTCCTTTATTGGGAGATATTCCTCTGCTTGGGGCTTTATTCAGAAGTCAAACGGATAGTTCCCAACGAACTGAGGTTATTGTCTTATTAACCCCCCAAATTCTCCATGATAATGGTCAATGGGGTTACAATTATCAACCCGGACGAGGAACGGCTGAAGTGTTGCGGGATCAAGGTTTTCCTGTTCAGTTAATCCCTTAAAAATTAAGAATTAAGAATGTAGAATTAAGAAAAAATTAAATTCTACATTCTGCATTTTTAATTCTACATTTCCTACTATATTTGACTTAGAAAGTCAATAAAAAATTGAGTTTATTGATAATTTTTAACAAGCGATCTTTTAGGGAGAAAAATGGTTAAAATAGAAGTAAAAATTAGGGTTAAAAATTTATGGTAACAACAACGTATGAAATAACCCCAACGGTGAACAGAGAAACAGCATTTATCCTTTGGTTTGAAGAAGTCGGTAGTAAAGATGTGGGTTTAGTGGGAGGAAAAAACTCATCTTTAGGAGAAATGATTCAACAATTACAACCTGAAGGGGTTAACGTTCCCACTGGATTTGCCACCACCGCTTATGCTTATCGCTACTTTATCGAATCAGCCGAATTAGAGTCAAGACTAAGAGATTTATTTGCTGATTTAGACGTTAATGATGTTACCAATTTACAAGAAAGAGGACAATTAGCCCGTTCTTTAATCTTAAATACTCCCTTCCCCAAAGAATTAGAAAAAGCGATCGTTGAAGCTTATAAAATGCTTTGCGATCGCTATGCTCATGAATGCAGTAAACTCCATGAAAAATACCGCGAAGAATGTCAAATAGAAACCCAAAATCTTGATGTTGCAGTGCGTTCCAGTGCCACAGCAGAAGATTTACCGGAAGCGAGTTTTGCCGGGCAACAAGAAACTTATCTCAATATTCATAGTGTTAAAGGGGTGTTAGAAGCTTGTCATAAATGCTTCGCTTCTTTGTTTACTGATCGCGCTATTTCCTATCGACATCATAACGGATTTGATCACTTTGCTGTTGCCCTTTCGGTCGGGGTACAAAAGATGGTAAGGTCCGATTTAGCTTCAGCCGGCGTGATGTTTTCCATTGATACCGAAACCGGCTTTAAAAATGCGGCCTTAATTACCGCAGCCTATGGATTAGGAGAAAACGTGGTACAAGGTGCCGTTAACCCTGATGAATATTATGTTTTTAAACCTACTTTAAAAGAAGATTATCGACCTATTTTAGAGAAAAGAGTCGGTAGCAAAGCTATCAAAATGATCTACGATACAGGGGGTTCAAAACTGACTAAAAATGTGGAAGTTTTAGCCGAAGATCAAGAACAATTTTGCTTAGCGGATGAAGAGATTTTAAAACTAGCAAAATGGGCTTGTATCATCGAAGATCACTATTCCCAAGTTAGGGGAACCTATACCCCAATGGACATTGAATGGGCAAAAGATGGACGCACCGGAGAACTCTACATTGTGCAAGCTCGTCCAGAAACCGTACAATCTCAAAAAGCAGCCAATGTCCTCAAAACTTACCAATTAAAAGACCATAGTACCGTTCTCTCTATCGGACGTAGTGTGGGGGCTGCGATCGGTCAAGGGAAAGCCCGTGTCATCCTTGAAGCGAGTAAAATTGACCAATTCAAACCAGGGGAAGTCCTGGTTACCAACCGCACCGATCCCGACTGGGAACCGATTATGAAAAAAGCCAGTGCGATCGTTACTAACCAAGGAGGCCGAACTTGCTTTGATGGTAATACAAAAATCTTGACGAATCAAGGGTTTATAACGTTGCGTCAACTGTACGAACAAGGATATGAAGGGTTATCGACTTTATCCCTCAATACCAAAACCCATAAAATTGAGTGGAAACCCATTTTAGATGCCATGAAACGTCAGTCTCAAATGATTGATATTAGCGTCTCACAAACAGGGAAAATAACTGATAATACCTTGCGTCTGACCCCTGATCATAAAATGGTTAATTTACGAGGAGGGAAATACACAAAAACAGAAATTCAAGACCTATTGAAGCAACAAGAAATGGTAACGGTTGCCCAAACAATTCCCTCTTTAGGTAACAATAAACATCAAGAAGCTGATCTCGCTTATTTCTTAGGGGGGATCATTAAAGATGGTTCAATCTATACCAGTTCAACTAGAGGAGAAGTCCAGTTTATTCAAAAAGATGTTCCTGAAAAACAAGCCTTTATTACCAAAATGAATGATTTGGCTAATAGTCTTGATGGGAAATCTTTTACGCCTCAAGAAAAACCTATTTCTTCTAGTTATATTCGGGGCAAAAAATTGACAGGACAAGCAACTGCTTATCGACTTCATTCTAAAGCGATCGCCTATGATATAAAAGAGAGAGAAAATAACATTACTCAACTGCTTCTAGAAAATGAAGCTGAACTATCCTATTACTTTTTAGGAGGTGTGATTGATGGAGATGGTTGTTATCACAATAACCGCCTTCATATCTATATCTCTGAAGAGGATTTATTACAAGCTGTAATTATTGCTTGTCTCAAAATTAATACCGTTCCTCAAGTTACCAAAAACCGTAATATTTATCATTTGCAAATTGTCGACAAACTAGAGGAAATTTTGCGCTACACCCAAAAAGTTAAAGGGGAAGTTACACCAAGAACCATTCAAACTCGCTTTTTTGCCACTCGTCAATTGTTTGAAAATCAAGCAACAGAACAAATTAAACTCCGTCAAGATAACAATTACTTGATTTCTGACAAACAACTGCGTCAAATGGGAGAATTTGAGCAACTTATTGACGGTGATACGAGAATGCAGCGTGTCATTCAAGTAGGGGAAAAAAGTGAAGGAGAAGTATATAATATTACCGTGGCTGAGCATCATAATTATGTCGTTTTTACGGCTAAATATACCCCCGTTATTGTTTGTAACTGTCACGCTGCTATTATTGCCCGTGAGATGGGAATTCCGGCGATTGTGGGTTGTGGAGATGCGACGGATAAAATCAAAACTCGTCAAGAAATCACCGTTTGCTGTGCAGAAGGGGACGAGGGAAGGGTGTATGAGGGGTTATTACCGTTTGAAGTGCAAGAAACCCCTTTAGATGATTTACCTGTCACCAGAACGCAAATTTTGATGAATGTGGGCAACCCGGAAAAAGCCTTTTCTTTAGCTAGTATTCCGGCGCAAGGAGTGGGTTTAGCCCGTCTAGAATTCATCATTGCTAACCATATTAAAGCCCATCCTTTGGCGTTAATCAAGTTTGAGCAATTAGAAGATGAAGCGGTTAAAGAACAGATTGCAGAATTGACCAAACGCTACGAGAATAAACCGCAATTTTTCGTTGATAAATTAGCGCGAGGAGTGGCAACCATTGCAGCTTCATTTTATCCTAAACCGGTTATTGTTAGGATGTCTGATTTCAAATCCAATGAGTATGCTAACTTGTTAGGGGGGCAAAAATTTGAACCCAAAGAAGATAATCCGATGATTGGTTGGCGCGGTGCATCTCGTTATTATGATCCCATGTATCGGGACGCATTTGCTTTAGAATGTCAGGCCATGAAAACGGTACGAGATGAGATGGGTTTGGTGAATGTTATCCCGATGATTCCGTTTTGTCGCACCCCAGAAGAAGGGAAAAAAGTGATTGCAGAGATGTCCAAACATGGACTGAAACAAGGGGTTAATGGGTTGCAAGTTTATGTGATGTGTGAGTTACCCAGTAACGTCATTTTAGCGGACCAATTCGCAGAAGTGTTTGACGGTTTTTCTATCGGTTCTAATGATTTAACTCAGCTTACTTTGGGATTAGATCGGGACTCTGCTTTAGTTGCTCAATTGTTTGATGAACGCAACGAAGGGGTGAAACGAATGGTTAAATTAGCGATCGAAACCGCTAAGAAAAAAGGCCGTAAAATTGGTATTTGTGGTCAAGCACCCAGTGACTATCCAGAGTTTGCTAAATTCTTAGTAGAATTGGGCATTGATTCCATGAGTTTAAACCCTGATTCTGTTTTGAAAACCTTATTAATGGTTGCAGAAGTTGAGAAGGGTTAAGTTAACTTCGTAGGGTGGGCAATGCCCACCTTACTCATATATAATTTATGATTAATGTGGCAACATATTACAGATCATAATTTAAGGATAAAAAACAAAATGAATTATAATATTTAACACAGCACATACCATAGATAATGTTAATATAATAACAGCTTGTCTTAAAGATTTTGCCCTTATCTGTAAAAATTTATTCAAATCTTCAATAGTATATTTCCAAATATTGATAATTATAGATTGTTTATATTGTGTAATTGTTCCTTTTTCTGCTTCTGAAAGTAAATTTTCTGGTGTAATAACCAACGGAATCGACTCTTTATTGTAACCTTTCCATAAACAGATAGTGATCGATGTTATGCTAAATGTATAAGCAAAAGTTTTAAAAACAAAACACGAATAACATGGTAAGAGTTCTATATTTTCCCTAATCATATCAGCAAAAGATGGACTAGGTAGATCACTCAGAAAAAAATGAATATAGGTTACTTCAGCAGCAGCAAGTAACCTTAAGTTATTAGTCACTTCACTAAGATTTGCTCTAAGAATATCAATAGACTTTTCCACATAATCATAAATTAATGCTATATTATTATCATAGTCTTGATTGTTGGAGTCATCAAAGTCATGGGTAGTGGTCAAAATAAGCAATCTCCTGAGCAACTAGAGAAAAAGAATATTAAAGATAAGGATAAGAATGAATTAGAGGAAAATTCAGTAAAATTGGAAAAACAAAAAAAATCTCGAAATCCAATCTTCTTTGATATAAATCAAACGATTACTATAGAATAATTTAACTTAATGATAATCTATTTGATTTTCTAAAAATCTAAAAAGATAAGGAAAATTATCTGCATAATCATAAATTCGTGCTATATTCTTACCGTAATAATCGTAAAAAAAATTGATGAGTAAGACTAAAAACAATCAACCTCCTGAACAATCAAATCAACAACCTACTGCTAAACTGAAAACTAATGATACAGCAAAAGATAACAATAGTAACTCAATTTCATTTGATATTAAACAGGTAGTTTATGTGCAAGATTCTGTAGATAATATAAGTGAAATTATTTACCAAAAACAGCAGGAATAACAATAGCTGCGGCTGTTGCAATAATTAAACTAAAAGCCAAATTAACCACTTGTTGGGACGCTTTTTGATAGGTTTCGATACGAATATCAAACTCTCTAAAACGGACATAGATTTCTTTTAGCTTTTCGTTAATACCATCGGTTGTAGTTTCAAGATGATCCAGCCTTTCCTCAAGACGTTGATTATTATTTTGAATTAATTCCTTAATTTCTGCTAATTGTTCAGATTCAGTCATAATAAGTTACTGATCCAGCCGAACCTATTGGAGAGGTTACAATTGTCAAAGATTTTCTCCCACCTCCAGAGCAATTGATCCCCAAAAAAACAACCGTACGGGTGACAATGGAGTTTACTAAGGAGAGCATTGACTTCTTTAAACGTGAAGCTAAACGCCATAACCCATCTTATCAGGCTATGATCCGAAATCTGGTAGATACCTATGCTAAAGAACAGCAACAATAATCATTCGTTAGTCAACAATTCTGACACGATAAGTGACCATCGTAATACCTCCGCCACGAACTAAAATAGCAGAAAGCCAACGATTTTGTGGTTCTTCAAAAGCAGAAACCCGTTTAAATAATCCCCCAGATTGTAACAACTCTAGCTGCATTGTTGCCGGGTCTAAATAGCGATCGCTGTCAACTTTTTCGGCCATGGCCATTCCTGCTAACAACTCATCTCTCAAAGGTTCATTAACAATTACATCAAAATCAAAGGTTTCCCCAACTTTTATGGTTTCTGGTACATTTACGGTTACTTCTGGGGGGTTTTCTCCAGAGGTTAGTTTAGTTTCTTCCCTTAAGATTTCTTGACGAATTAGTTTATCCCCTTGGAAGGTTTGACGGGATTTAATTTTTGCTTCTAGTTGAATTTTTCGGCCACTTTGTTGACTATTTCCTGTGAGAGTTGTTAGGGTTTGGGCTACCCAACCACTACCCTTTTTTTCCCAGGATAACAGTTCTGTTTTATATTTCAAATTAGGGTAATCTTTCCACAGTTGTTTTAAGCTTTGGGTAAACTCATCTAGCATTAACCCATCAGCTGTTACATATTGGTCACTATACAATGATTGAATGCGTTCGATGTCCTGTCGATTAGCTGCAGCATCAATTTGAGTGATCAACCCCTTTAATTCAATCGGTGCAGTGTCAGGACTCTCGGCACGAAGGGTTAAATGTGTGCCTAAGCTTATACCAAAACCCATTATAACAGAGAGGAACCAACGGCGATACATCATGCGTCTACCTTTTGTGAACTATCCTGATTAACCATACAGGATTTT
>JASJDD010000070.1 GCA_030065735.1 Crocosphaera sp. | reverse complement strand
GGTATTCTGTCTTAATTGGTGATCAGTATTTCTCTAAGGTATTTGTTAGCCAAAGTTCTACAAATACGCTGCGGACACCAGTTTGCTTAGGGACACTTAGAAGTCTAAAAACTTCTGGGTGCCAATGAATCCCCAACTATAATCTGTGATTTAGTTGGGGTGTGTTCAAGCCTGACAGTAATCCTTATGGTCTGTAAAACACTTGTATTATAACTCAAGGTAAAAATTTTTCTGATATATTCTTCATTCTGACTCCTGAATTCTGTCTCCTGACTCCTTTTGAATTTTTAGCTTGTATCGAAGTCAGATTTCTTAGTTCATACTTTGTCGTTGCCATTCGTTATAAATATCCATTGTGGTGCTTTGAGAAGCCTTAATGTCGAGTTTTGTTTTTGTGATATCTGTCTTACCTTGAGTAAAAATAGCACTTCCTGAACCTTTCCAAGTCTTTGCCCAAATTGTCCCATTAAAGATAGCATCGGAACCCATACTCACCAACGAGTTAGGGGCAAATAAAAATAGTTTCATTCCCGATCCCCCGGACAAGGTAACATCATCAGGGTTATAAACATAAAGTTGTGCATCTTCAGGATTACCACTATTTTCCACCGCATTAGTGGTAGAATCCCCCGAAAGGGTCACTTTTCCATGAGCATAAATAATTAATTTAGAACCATCAGCAATTTGAATATTCCCACCACCACTAATATCCATGTCACCATCAACATGAAGTACAACGGTTTCGTGTCCTGTTCCCACTTGTAAATTTGACCCACTGCTTAACTCAATAGATTTTCCGCTTCCGTCCCCAATATGATAAGTTAACACCCCATCTACTGCGCTTTCTCCGGATTGGGGAAGCATGACGGTATCGTTATCAACCCCAGAAATGTGATAAACTCCTGAGCCAGTGGGTGGGGTTTTCCCTTCTTCGGGTAAAGGGGGAAACGCTTCCCCAGGAGTCTGAATATATTGGGCTTTTAGATATTCAGGGGGAACATTGGTCATATAATTTTCAACTTTGGTAACACGATGGTTATCCGTATCTTCAGGACAAGTGGAATCTTTAATATTAGTTTGTAATTGTACAGAACCACTGACATCGGTTTGTTGATTCCAACGAATCCACAAACCAGGAACACCCCCCGATGAAGAAGAGCCAAAATTTTCTTCTTTGCTAATAGGAATTCTTATTTGCAGACGACTCGTCGCCTCCTTTAAAGAATTTTTAGCCTTAAATCGTCCTTCTACGGTTAAAATTCCAGTCCCTCTTTGATCAGTGATGGGTTCATAAATATAATTGACTAATTTATATTGGCCTAAACTGAGGTTATCGTCATCAACATTGTGCCAAGTTGAAACATTAGCTAGATTTTGAATGTTAGTAACTGTTGAAGTGCTTGAAGTTGTTATCAACTCTGTGGTGGTACTACAAGAGCTTGCTGTCGAGCTATTAATCTCAATCTCATTGGCCGTAATATTTGACCAAGTTTTTCCACTATTACAAGGTGTTTCAGTGCTAGGATTCGCGCAATAAGTCGCAAGTTGAGGATGTTGCACTAATAACTGTTTATAACGAGTAATCCCTAACTCAGCAACTGAGTTAACATTATTAATTCTTTCTTGGGCAAAAACTTGTTTTTGTTTTCCTTGAGTGCTGACAATTATGGCAGTTGCAGCTACGGACATAACTAAACCCATGCCTAAAATTAGGGGTAAGACAAATCCTTGATTATTGGTTTTAGGGATTAACTGATATAGAAGTCTCATAATTTTCTTGGATATTTTATAAATAATTTTTTTCTGCCATCTCAGTGTTTATTATGATAAAAGTAAAGGTAATTAAAACGCTGTGATTATAATCACATTATTTGGGTTACTTGCATCCTTGTCAAATTCGATTTTTTAAGTTATACAAAATTAAGAAAATTTACTGAGTTATATTTTTTTTACCCATCAATAACCCTAATTATACTGAGATTGGAAATTTAGAATTAATTAAATTTTCCATCACTGCCGTAATATTCCCGATAAGCACAAATTTTATATAATAAGATCAATTAATATGTAACGGGTCAATATCAATTTTTAAACTAATAGAATTAGGACATAATTTATGCCAATTTTCCATATCAGGAATAATCACCCTAGCGTTGGGTAAAAATTTCAATAAAATTTGCCAGCGATAACGTTTTGCAACTCTCATAATACTAGCCGGTGCAGGACCTAATATTTCGCAATCTAATCCTATGGTTTCGTGAAAATAATCACCGAGTTTTTTGGCCGTATTTTGTACTTCTATGGCATCTAAGCCACTTAATTGCACTAAAATTAAGCGTCCATAGGGAGGGAAATTCAACTCTTCTCGTCGGGGTAATTCTTCATCTATAAAACGATGATAATCATGGTTTTTAACCGCTTGAATGACTGAATTTTCGGGGGAATAAGTTTGTACAATAACTTGTCCGGGTTCGTCTCCTCTTCCTGCTCTTCCGGCTACCTGTGTTAAGGTTTGAAATGCCCTTTCTGCTGCTCGATAATCTGATAAATATAATAACCCATCCGCAGAGACAACACCCACTAACGTAACTTGAGCTAAATCTAATCCTTTGGTTAGCATTTGTGTCCCTACTAAAATATCAGCCTCACCCCGCGAAAATTGCTCCAATAAGCGACGATGAGAACCTTTATTACGGGTAGTATCGCTATCAAATCTTAACGGCTTTAATTCGGGAAATTCTTGCTTTAATGCTTGGGTAACTTTTTGGGTTCCACTGCCAAAAAATTTGAAATAAGGTGAGTTACATTCGGGACAGTTTGGGGGTTGAATTTGGGTATGATTGCAATAATGACACCTTAATAATTCTGTAGCTCCTTCGTGAGTATAATGATAGGATAAAGATACATCACAGTCAGGACATTCCATAACATAACCACAACTTCTACAAGAGACAAAAGTGCTGTGACCCCGACGATTAACAAATAAGATACCTTGTTGATTTTTCTCTTTTAAATTTCTCAATGCTTCCTCTAAAGGACGACTAAAAATCGAGCGATTTCCTTGTTTTAATTCTTCTCTCATGTCGACAATGTTTACAGGAGGTAAAGGACGAGATCCTATCCTTTCAGGTAAGGATAAATAATAAGAATTAGAGGCAGAGAATTGAGGATGATTAACAGAAATCCAAGTTTCTAACGACGGTGTAGCTGAGCCGAAAATTACGGGACAATTTTCTAATTCTCCTCGCCATTTAGCTACGGTTCTTGCATGATAATTGGGTGATATTTGGGTTTGTTTGAAACTAGAATCATGTTCTTCATCTAAAATAATTAAACCTAAATTGGGTAAAGGAGCAAAAATGGCCGATCTAGTACCAATAATAACTTGAGGTTCTCCAGGTAACATTTGTCGCCAAGTATCGTATCTTTCTCCTTTTGATAAATTACTATGGTATACATAAACTTTATCACCAAATCTTGCCCGAAATCGATCAGTTAATTGAGGCGTTAATCCAATTTCAGGGACTAAAATTAAAGCTGATTTTCCTTGTTTTAATAAAGGGGAGATTGCTTGTAAATAAACCTCTGTTTTTCCTGAGCCTGTGACTCCATGTAGTAAAATTTCACTATACTTTTCTAAACTATTAATTATTTTTAGTGCTTGGGTTTGTTGTGACGTTAATGTTTTATTTTTATCTCGTTTTTTTTCTGCTTCTTTTAACAATCTCAACTTTTCTCGATACTCAATAATAACACATTGTTTTGCTGCTAAAGCATCAACAATAGAAGAACTTGCTTGACATAAGTTCAATAAATCACTTAACCATAATTCTCCCCCTTCATGACGTAAAACTTGTAAAAGTTCCAATTGTCTTGGCGTTAAGTTAGAGGGAAATTTGTCAACCACTAAAGTGACAGATTTTTGTTGTTTAACTTGAGGATTTGTTGGCGTTTCTAGATAACTTTCAATCCATCCCCGTTGATTTAATTCTCGAATTCCTTGGCGAACTCCTTTGACTTTACGCTTTAAATATTTAATACTATAATTTCCATTTTTTTGTGCTTTTAATAAACTTAAAATTTCAGCAGCAGCAGGACGACAAAAAAACTCAGCATTAGGGGGAATATTATCCCTTTTTAATCGAATTCGACGTTGAGATTTACTCAATAAGTTAGGGGGTAATGCAGCTTGAATGACAGTGATTAAGTCTGTACAATAATAGTTCGCAACTTTCTCTAACAGTTTAAAATAATTTTGGGTAAAAAAACCTGATGTAATCACATCGTCAATCGCTTTAACTTGATTATCATTGAGATATTCAGGTAGAGAATTCGTATATCTAATGGCAATTCCACCAATAATTTGTTTTCCAAAAGGTACACTAACAATATCTCCAGGTTGTACCATTAAATCAGGAGGAATACTATAGATACATAACTCTTGTCCCCAGGGAGAATTGAGCAAAACCTCGATCCATTGAGGCGAAGAAGGTTCTACAATATAAAAGGATCTTGGTTCGGCCACGAGCAAACTTCCAGAAGACATAGACATATATTTTGCAACGTTCTATTACATTGACTACCCTTAAACTTAACACGGAATATAATGGAGGTGGTGATCCTTAATTTTTGATTGACATAAGTTTAAACATTGTCAGCGATCACCTCTGGTTTCCAGACATGGATAACTCAAGAGTCTAATTGATATAACGATAGTAGGATTTATGTGATAAGAGGTCTGTCAGAAAACATGATGAATAACCCTCAACAAGAATCTTCTATTGATGATTTAATTAACAACATTAAACATCAACACAGTAATAAAAAGAAAGAATCAATGGATAAGTCTAATCATCAACCTAACTCAACGGATAATCTACTTCAACAGTTTAAGTCTAACTTCCAACAACAAAAAGCAAAATCCCAACAACATGATTTAGGTCACACTCAACCAGAAGTTAACGAAAATTTACAGCAGTTTAAGTCTAACTTCCGACAACAAAAAGAAAAATCTCAACAACATAATCTAGAGAAAAATAAACCAGAAGTCAACGAAAATTTACAGCAGTTTAAGTCTAACTTCCAACAACAAAAGGAAAAATCTCAACAACATAATTCAGGTCAAAATAGACCACAAATTAACGAAAATTTACAACAATTTAAGTCTAACTTTCAACAACAAAAGGAAAAATCTCAACAACATAATCTAGGTCAAAATAGACCAAAAGTTAACGAAAATTTACAACAATTTAAGTCTAAATTCCAGCAGAAACAAGAACAACAAACAGAAAGCATCACCCATCAAAATCAGGAAGAAATACGCTATACTGAACAAAGAAAGCAACAGCAGCAAAAATTATTGATTCGGCAAGCTGAACAATGGTTAAAGAGTTTAGACGAATACTCTGATGAAGGACTATGGTTTGAAGAATTTTCCCGTAGTTATCCTTCTCGGTTAGACGCTGCTATAGAGTATTTAGCTGTTCTCAATGCTTCCTCTTAGTGAAGCTTCAATTACTATCAGAACTCAACTAATTATTATGGCAATTTCACTCAGTAAAGGTCAAAGAATTTCCTTAGAAAAAGCAAGTCCTGGACTAAAAGCAGCCTTTGTCGGATTAGGATGGGATGTCAAAAAAGTCGATACAGGAACAGATTTTGATATCGATTGTTCTGTTTTCTTATTAGGAGAAAACGAAAAATTAGTATCCGACAATCATCTCATCTTTTATAATAACTTAAAGAGTCCAGATTCCGATCATTCCGTCGAACACATGGGAGATAATTTAACCGGTGCGGGTGAAGGGGACGATGAGGTCGTATTAGTTAACTTTACCAAGATTCCTAATGAAGTTAAGAAATTAGTCTTTGTTGTCACCATTCACGAAGCAGACAAAAGACAACAAAACTTTGGCCAGATAGAAAATGCTTTTGTCAGATTGGTTGATGTGCAAACCAAAGAAGAAGTCTTACGTTATGATTTAACCGAAGACTATTCCATTGAAACAGCCTTGATTATTGCAGAAATCTACAACAAAGACGGGGAATGGCGCATGACTGCTGTCGGTTCCGGATATCAAGGCGGTTTACAAGCCATTCTTAACCGTTACTCTAATTAGAATATTTACCACAAAAGCAACAAAAAATCAAGGAAAAATTTATGGGAATTTCGCTCAGTAAAGGTCAAAGAATTTCATTAGAAAAGGCACATCCTGGGTTAAAAGCAGCCTTTGTTGGATTAGGATGGGATGTCAAAAAAGTCGATACTGGCAATGATTATGATCTCGATGTTTCTGTCTTTTTACTAGGAGAAAATGAGAAATTAATTTCCGACAATCATCTCGTCTTCTATAATAACTTAAAAAGTCCTGATCCCGATCATTCTGTAGAACACATGGGAGATAATTTAACAGGAGAAGGAGAAGGAGACGACGAAGTTATTTTAGTTAACTTTACTAAGATTCCTGATGAGGTCAAAAAATTAGTTTTTGTCGTCACCATTCATGAAGCAGATAAAAGACAACAAAACTTTGGACAGATAGAAAATGCTTTTGTGAGATTAGTTGATGTACAGAGTAAAGACGAAGTGCTACGCTACGATTTAACTGAAGAATATTCCATTGAAACAGCCTTAATTATTGCAGAAATCTACAACAAAGAGGGAGAATGGCGCATGAGTGCTGTTGGTTCTGGTTATCAAGGAGGTTTACAAGCTATCTTAAATCGTTACTATAACTAGGAGAAAAATAATGGCTATTAATCTTAAAAAAGGACAACGAATTTCCCTAAAAAAAGAAGCCCCAGGATTAACTAAAGTTATGTGTGGTTTGGGTTGGGATGTAGCTGAATCAAAAGGGCTTTTTGGCCTATTTAAAGGGAATGATTTTGATCTTGATGCTTCTGTTTTCTGTTTAAATAATCAAAATAAACTAAAGAGTAAATCTGATGTGGTTTACTTTGGAAACTTAAAGCATTCTTCAGGAGCAATTACTCATTTAGGAGATAATTTAACAGGAGAAGGAAAAGGAGACGATGAACAAATCTTAGTGGATTTAACTAAAATTCCTGATGATATTGTTAAATTAGTTTTTGTTGTTAATATTTATAAAGCTAGACAACGACAACAAAGCTTTGGACAGGTTAAAAATGCTTTTGTTCGCTTAGTTAATCTAAGTAATAATAAAGAAATTGCCCGTTACAGTCTTTTAGGGGAAGAATATGATGGGAAAATAGGGATGATTTTAGCGGAAGTGTACCGTGATGATGGGGAATGGAAAATGGAAGCAGTGGGCAAAGGAATGATGTTCAATGGGTTACAAGAAATGACTAACCAGTATTATTAATTATGCTTAATCATAACCAAAAAACTTAATCATTCAGAAGCAATAGGTAAAAGATAGAAGTATTATTAAATAAGGCCATGAGTGAACAAATTTTTGAAAAAAAAGCCTCTTTTTTTGATAGGTGGGCCCCGAACTACGACCTCATTTTTACCACCATTTTCTATCAATCCCTGCACAAAAGATTGTTATCTTATTTAACGTTACCTCATCCCTCTTCTGTGTTAGATTTAGGTTGTGGAACTGGTCGATTATTGAATCGCTTAGCCAAACAATTCCCTGATTTACAAGGAATAGGCGTAGACTTATCCCCACAAATGTTAAAGGAAGCGAGGGAAACTAATCAACATCATCCTCGTTTAATTTATACAAAAGGAAATGCAGAATGTCTACCTTTTGCTGCTAACCAATTTGATGCAGTGTTTAATACGATTAGTTTTCTGCATTATCCTAATCCGCAACAGGTATTTAGGGAAGTTAGTCGTGTTTTAAAACCTCAAGGACAATTCTATTTAGTTGATTATATCCAACTTTACTCTTTAGACTCTATTCCCTTTTCTCCTGGAGGTATTCATTTCTATTCTCCTCAACAACGAGAAGAATTTGCTGATAACGCGGGTTTAAAAACCCAAGGCCATTATTATTTATTAGGACGAGTGATGTTAAGTATTTTTGTTAAAAACTTGGATTAAGGGTTATTTTTAAGTGTTTTTTTAGGTTTTCTTCGACATAAAAAACCCACTTCTTTAAGGAGTGGGTTCATGAGTCAAATTAGAGATAAGATTTAGTAAAGTCCGGGGTTAATGCGATCGCCACCTTCGATTAATTCACTGGCAGGAGGTGTCACCACAAACTTATCTAAATTAGCTTCTAAACGTTGTCTTTGTCTTTCACTGAGTCCAGGAATATCTAATACTTCTTCTACGCTATCATAAGGGGCATACTTGATGATTTTAGCAGCCAAGTTGGGATAAAACCCACGAAGTTCGCGGAAACCGCGCACATCTTCGTTATTTAAGTCAATTTTTTGACCATATTCTGTGGTTAACTTAGCATCTACGGGGTTTAATTCAGCAGCAACTGCAGAACCGACAAAACCAACGGAACTGATCAGTATCATCAAGATAGCAAAAAGACGAACAATAGTTTTCATGACAATGATTCTCCTAAAAAAGTGTATTGATACCAGTGAGAACGCACCACCTCAGTTGGGAATGCCTCTCTAACAGCAGCTTAAGATGTGAAGTACCCCAACTAAACTCTGTTATAGTTGGGTCTTCCAACTCAACAAAGATTTAGGACGGTCTTATTCGTCATCCGGAGTTTCCCGTCTCATTGGCCGTTGCCTCCACAAAACTATTCTTGTTTTGGTCTTACACAGCCTCCACAGGCAGTCGCCCTGCTTCCCAAGGCGAAATTTTTATCGTCGAGATTGCACTTTGGTCTTACGCTATTGCTGCCTAGTTTGTATTCTTGTACAACCTTTTCCCTGATCTACCGCCGAGTACATACTTGATCCGACAAGCAGGGCCTCTTAGTCGGCCAGGTGGGTCGCAACCACTAGAAATAATACCACAAGATCATCGAATGAGGATGTCAACAAAACTATAATTATTTCTTCAAGATTATTTTAGTGTTGGATAATTTGAGCAGATAGTGAGCTTGACAAAAACTTTATATTGCTTATTAATTAAGATGGCTTTTAGAAGTCAACTGCGTTACAAAATCCAACGTATTGTTTCAAAAGCTAAGTAAGTAGTTAAACACAAATTGTGTCTAACTACTTATATGTAGGGAAATTGCATGAGAAAGTTAGTTACTCGTCCTAACTAACTTTCTTTCTTTACATTCTCCTTATAGTTCATGATACTATCATATCCAGAGCGAATGTGGATTAGAAAGGAGTAAGTCGAGGCAATCACAGCACCAATATCAGCTTTATTAACTCCAACACCAGCCAAACAGAATAAATACTTTGATGTAAATTATTCCTTGATGACGGTGGTGAGCAAACAATACTGATCTAAACTAGGCGTGCGATAGCTAAAATTCGATTTATCTACATTCTCAATATACTTTTTCTAGGGATTGGTTGGATTCACCCGAAAGGATTATCTCGAAGGTTGACAATCTCTCTGTTAAACTCCTTTCGTGGCTGTAACGGGAGATTCTTGCTTCTTTGAGATTGCCTCTTGACTAGGCATTAATTTCTTAACACCCCCGTTAAACCGACTCCACAAGGTTTTTATATCTCTTCCACTTCCAACTTAGCAGAAGCAACCGCAGCAAAGGCAAAAGCAAATATAATGGGCATAGGATTTTTTAAGAGATAACTTAAAACAACGGATACTATTGAGATTAAAATGGCTGAGGTTAACCAAGTTTTCTCTTCAGCACAAAATCCTTTTGTTGCTTTAATTAAATGCAATACTTCCGAGGGAATGGGTTCAGGCATAACTGCACCTGGAGGAAACGCCCAATAATGATTATAACGTTCTCTAAATAAATCTGTCCATCCATTCTCGTCACACCATTCTTGTATCCATTCGTCTCTAAAGTGCTTCATAATTCTTTTAGATTACCTCAATTGACTACTGGTTTCCGTCTGAATTAATCTCTGTTTAGTAATACTTATCATTCATATTAGCAAAACCATTTTCAGTTGCTGAGTAACGTAATAAATCTTAATTAAAAAACATTAAGTATATATGCTTAGGATTTTATTTTCTGTACAAATTGCCTTTAATTTTTGGTCCCAAGGTTCACAAGGAAGTTGAGATAATAGGGCAAATTCAAAGATAATTCCCACAGTAGGAATGGAATTCCATTGGGGAGAATTTAAGAGGCGATCGTAGAACCCTCCGCCATAGCCTAACCGATATCCATTGTAATCACAAGCGACCGCAGGAACAAGGATTAAATCAACATTTTCAGGGGTTAAAATAGGCGCGTTGGGAGAAGGTTCTAAAATGCCATATTTCCCAGGTATTAGGGGATCGTTTGGTTGCCAAGAATGCCAAATTAAAGACTTTTTGACACAGCGAGGAAATCCCCAATTATTCTTAGTTGAAAAGAGAGAAGTTAAATCAGGTTCTTGACGAAAAGCCAAGTAAGCAAGAATCGTTTTTGCTTGTTGAAACAATGAATAATTTTGTAGATTTTGACAAATTTTTTGACTCTTTTCCATCCAATCTAATTCTGATAATTTTTCTCGCTTTTTTATTACTTGTTTTCTAAGTTGTTTTTTTGTTTCTTTTAGATTCATGATTTTTTATTTTAGAGTGAAGTTTCTAGAGAAATCGACTTAAATCAAATTCTTCTTCTGACTTATTATTAGGAAATCTTTCTAAATTCAACAATAATAATAAATGCTCTGAGTAGTCAACAATACCTTTTAATTCTTCTTGTAATTGTTCCAGTCCACCATTAGCATATTCTTCAAAGATTTGGACTCGTTTTTCTTCTGCTTGTGTATCATGAACCGAGAGAATCTTAGGGTCATTAGTTTCAGCGATCGCCAATAATTTTATCACGGTATCATAACCTCTAGAAACAAAAATTTCTAAACTAATAGGTGCTGGTTCTTTTGAGATAAGATTAAGAGGAACACGCTTGTTATATTTTGCTCCTAATGTGGCGGCAAAAGTGATGACATCTGCATAGGTTTGAAAGGGACCAATGCCTCCATTAAAATCCACTAAAGATTGAACGAATTCCGATTTATCTTTACTAATTCTAATTCGATTGATTGCCATTTTTTGTTCTTATTATAGCAGGAGGCTCCGAGGCAGAAGGCTCCGAGGCAGGAGGCTCCGAGGCAGAAGGCTCCGAGGCAGAAGGCTCCGAGGCAGGAGGCAGGAGTAAGTTGTACTTCATGACTCGATAACCAAAATTTAGGGGATAAAGCCTATTGCCCAGATGTAAGACGTGGTAGAGGAGGACGCAAGAAATCCACTACACCGCTATCTGTTGGGTAGGAACCCCACACCGTAATCTTTGATTCGGTGTTGGGTAGTTCACTTGTTACTTGGATCGATTCCCTTACAAAAATGGTTTTCTTTCTGGTTGAGTCGTTCCTTCACCAAATCACAAGCTCTTTTGAGTAGTTCTTTTTCACTTTCTACTCGCCAGAGATAAACAGTCCCATCCGAGGAAGTGGTTGCTAGACAATCCCCTTTAATTTTGGGGTTAAGTATTAAACTTAAACATTGATGATGAGGACTAAAAGCAACACTAAAAACTGGTCCAGCATGGCTCGTAAATTGAGCCAATTTCTCCCCTTGTAAATTCCATAAACGAGCAGTTCCATCCCAAGAGCCTGTGGCTAAATATTGACCATTGTGACTAAAACTAACACTAAGAATACTCTCTTGATGAGCTTGCCAGTTTCTAATTTGCTGACCTTGAGAATTCCAAAGACTAATCTGTCCGTTTTTTGAGCTAACCGCTAACATTTTGTTTTTAGGATTAAAGGCGATGCTGGTAGCTTGGGGATAGTCTAATGTTTTAGGTTTGGGGTTGCGTAAATTGGTCAAAAGTTCTTGAGTCTTCCAAATCAACACACCCTTGTTAAAAGAAGCCGTTGCTAAGTGTTGGCCATCAGAACTAAAACTGAGATCAGTGATTAATTCCGACGTGGTTGGATGCTTCAATTTATTGATTTGATCTTGATAGGCTCGTATTTCTCCATAACTAGCCCCCGCAATCCAATAGGACTGTTTTGGGTTAAAACTAACTCGATAAAATTGATCGCTATAACCTTCTAATACAGAAGTTTGTAGGGTTTTATCTTCAAGACTCCAGATGCGGGCTATGCCATCAGCAGCACCGCTTAAAAGCAATTGACTATCAGAATTAAAACTGACGCTGGTAACCGCCCCGTCATGGGGAAACATGGCTAATTGTTCTCCTTGTAAATTCCATAAACGGGCAGTTTGATCAGCAGAGGCTGTGGCTAAATATTGTCCACCAGGACTAAATTGAACTTGATAGACACTGCTAATATGGCCTTGTAATTCAGGTAATTTTTTCCAGGTTAAATCCCATCGGTGCAACATTCCATTCGCTGCGGTTGCGAATAAATAATCCCCTATGTATTTGAGTTGGGTTGCTCCCTCTTTGTGGCCGGGGAATCGTTGTAAACGGTTCCCTTGGAGATCCCAGAGGCGCACGCTGGTATCTTCTGAAGCGGTAGCAAGTTGTTGACCATCAGGGCTAAAGGTAATGGCATTGACCCGATTTTCATGGCCTTCTAATTGGCTAATTTTCTCCCCTGTTTGCCAGCGCCACACTTGCCCAAGTCCATCACTGAGGGCTAGGGCTAATAAGCGACCATCAGGACTAAATGCCAGGTCATGAACCCCACTCTTGGCACTCAATCGAGTTAGGGACTCCTCTTGGTTATCCCTAATCACAACTTGCCCCCGATTGGTTCCCACCCCTAAATATCGACTATCTTGACTAAAAGTAAGGGCGATTGCCGAGCCATCCACATCAAAATCCTTCTGTTTCTCAATTTTTGTGCCATTATTTTCCTTGACGCGCCATAAGCTAATTTTCCCGTTCACAGAAGCGGTGGCTAGGGTTCGACCATCAGGACTAAAACTAAGACGATTGATCCAACTCTCATGGGCTAAGGTTTCAATATATTTCTTTTCCTCAAGATCCCAGATGCGAACGGCTGTTCTCCAAGAGGCGATCGCTAATCGTTTTCGATCGGGACTAAAACTGAGATCCATGATTTTGTCACCGTAAGGGGTGGGTGAGGGATTTAAGGGGTGAAACTCTCCCTGGATACTATAAAAAAGTTTAACCCTTCCTTGTTGAGAGCCTAGGGCGAGGATGTCGTGATCAGGACTCACCGTTAAGGTACTTAAACCTGATTGAGTCTCAATCCTTACCCTTTTTTCCCTCACGTGATTGGCCGCTTCTCTGACGCTATCAAAGATGTCAAGAGAAAGGTGATCAGGCAGTTTGGCGATGGGAAGTAACCATGTGATCCATTTTGTCCAATGGTCTCTATAATTTTGGTGTGCTTCTAAACCCTTTTCGAGCGCATCTAAAGCTTGTCCTGATTCTAAGTCTGCTTGGGATGAAGCGATTAAGGTTTTAATTTCGTCAATATGGGCGTGTCTAAGTTCGATGAGGGTAATGGTGGTTGAGCAAGCTAAGATTACGCCGGCAATCACCGCCCCCAAGGTAATCCGTCGGGCCTGTCGTAATTGTTGCTGACGCTGTAATTCTTTTTGACGGGATAGGCGATCGCGGAGTTGTTGGCTTTGCTCGATAAACTCCCGTTGTAACTGGGTTATTGTGGGTTCTTTTTTGTGGATCTTAGCGTCTTCTAACCAGGTTTGGGCTATGACTAATTCATTACCCCGTAGCAAATAATCTTCATGGCGATGGTTTTGTTCCCATTCTAAGGCTTTTCCTGAACATTTGGTGTGACTATGAACATGAGAGCGATCGGTTTCTAAAACCCTGATTAATTCATTAAATTTGCTCATAAAATCGGCTTTATTTCTCGAAAAATAAATTGTTTCTTTACCTTTGATGGGAATGTCTTGCTCCTGGGTAAAACAGTACAAAACCACGATAATTCGTTTATTCAGCCTTTGGGCATAATCAATTTCTTCTTGACGATCTTCCAGGTTTTTGGAATCAGGAGAAATAATTAAAATAAAATTATCGCAACGATTAATAACTTGCTTATCTTCTAATTGATCATTCTTTTTTTTCTCTGAAGTTTTGGCATCAAAATAAGAAACTTTTCCTTGAATTTCTAACGCATCATTTAGCTGATTGGCAAAATCTAAATCATAATAAGAGTGTGAAATAACAACATCAAAGCTAGTAATAGTAGGTTGCTGAGAGCTAGTCAAGATATAATCTTTTTGTAGGGGTATTGGTTGATAACGTGAGCGTTTATTGGCTGTTTCTAACCAAATCATGGCTTCCTGTAAACTTTTGCCTCTTAAGAGAAGCGTTGGATATTTATTTTGTTGCTCCCATTGTAGTGCTTTTACTAATAAAATTTTATGCTGTTGATGATACTCACTTTCTTCGAGTATGGTTCTAATCAGTTGATCGCTCGTTTTCTTGTATTTCTGCTCATCTTCATATTGCGAAAAATCTACTACTTCTGTCTCAGAAAGTAGGGAGGAAAATTCCCCAAAATCTCCACTGTTTAACTCTAAAACAAAGACTCTTTTATTAAGAGCTAAAGCGTACTTAATTTCCTGTTCACACAGTTCTTGATCTGAACTATAATCGAGCATTTTTTGAGAAAAAACATAAAAGAAATTATCAGATTTTTCGAGTCTTACTAAGTTTTTATAATAGAAATTTTCGGGAATTTTTTTGTCCGTTACTCTGGTCCAGATAGTTTGGCCATTTTGCCTCAGAGTACAACAAAGTTTATCTACGAAAACTTGATCATGATCGAGATAACTAATAAACACCTTAGCCCTATCATCATTAGCATTTTTTTCACTTTCACAAATAAACTCACAATGGAGAAATGTCGGCTCACAGGGAGGTTGTTGCTTGAAAAATTTTCGCTGCAACCACTTAGTTGCATCCAGTCTTTCTTGTCCAATGAGCAAGTATTGAGATTGTTTTTTATGGGTTTCCCATTGCAAAGCTTGAGTGAGTAATTTAGTATGTTGATAAACATAATCTTGATCTCTTTGAAATACCTCCATTAGAGCGGTAACAGACCCTTCAAAATCATCTATTTCTTCCCGAAAATAAATCCAGTTTACCTTACTAATTTCAGGACGCATCTGGGTGAAGCAGGAATGTTTTCCTTGGGAACAATATTGTTGCCATTCTTGGTCTGTTCCCATAGGATTACGTTGTTGCCAAGTCTGTCGATTAATTGTTTCGACGTGCAGTAGAGGTAAAATACGTTTGTTATATTGAACAGCGTAATCAATTTCTTCTTTACAGTAGGGAGAATGAATAGCATGGGGGGAGATAATGAAGAGAAAATTTTGAGATTTGGCAATTCCTTGTTTGATTTCTTCGGGAAAATCAACCCCAAAGGGAATATCATTTTGATCCAGCCAAATATTATAACCTTGAGATTCCAATTTTTTATGAAGTCTGATGGCAAAGTCTTTACTATCGGGTCTTCCATAGGATATAAAAGCATCAAAAAACTCTTGGTTCATTCAATCTTTCCCATTAAATTAAGTAGTCGGACATAAATAAACAGTACTATGTTAAAAAATGTTTTCCCGATGAATTCCTCCTGACTCCTGTGCGATAGCGCCGGAACGTAGTGAGGAACTCCTGACTCCTCTCCTCATAGTTAACTTCAATTTTGTCCAACCACTTATCTACTGTTATCACTTCTTTCATTTTAATACCTTGAAAAGAAAAATTGTACAATGGTTATTATGTCAGGTTTCCTTTCCCTTGTTTTTTTCCAGTATACTCGCCACTGGATTAATGTTTGGTATTCGTTATGCAGGTTTATTACAGTCTAGTGAATTATGGGCATTAGATCAATTCTTTCGTTTACGAGTATTAGTAGCTCCCGAAAAACCCGATCCACGTTTGGTCATTATTACTATCGATGAAGAAGATGTTGAGTATCAAAAATCTCTGGGTTGGAAACTTCATGGTTCATTATCGGATTATGCGTTGCTTCAAGTTTTACAAAAACTGAATCAATATCAAGCTAAAATGATTGGTATTGATATTTATCGAGATATTAAAACAACAAATGAGCAATTACTAGACCTCTTTAAAAAACAAAATAATCTGTTTATGGTCTGTAAAGTGGGTGTACCTGAAGCCAATATTTTAGGGATTGGTCCTCCGGAGAAATTACCAGCAGAACAGTTGGGGTTTAGTGATTTTGTTATTGATAATGATAATGTTGTTCGTCGTCAATTAATTAGTTTTATTCCCGACATTTCTTCCCTTTGTCAAGCTAAGTTTTCGTTTAATTTTTGGTTCTTTTATAATTATTTTTTATTGTCGGAAGACTTTACGATTGAATGGGCATATTTTCAAAAATTAGGATTTGATATAAAAGGAAATTTAACCAATCAAGCAGGAGACTCTAAGCCAATCAACGTGGTGTTTAAGTCTCTCTTCCCCCGCAGTAGTGGTTATCAAAAAAGTAGACTGGGCAACTCTCAAATTTTACTCAATTATCGTTCCCTAAAATCCCCAGACGAAATTGCTTTTAAAACCATATCCCTTCGGTCATTTTTAAAAGACTCATTCCAGGAGCAAGATTTCCAAGATCGTTTAGTGTTGATGGGGGTTACTATTGATGGACAAGATGAATGGGAAACTCCTTATACCAACAGTTCTAGATTAACCACTTATGGGGTTTTTCTTCAGGCTCAAATGATTAGTCAAATGCTCAGTGCTGTGTTAGATAATCGCCCTTTACTTTGGTTTTGGTCGGGATGGAAAGAGTTTCTGTGGATTTGGCTATGGTCTGCTATTCCGAGTTTTTTTGTCAGCAAAAAATGGCAAATTCTGAGTATCCTTGCAGGCGCTTGTTTACTAACAGCGATTAATTTTTATCTCTTTATTTATGGGGGATGGCTACCCTTAATTCCGATTATTTTCTCCTTAATGATCATGATGGCTAACTCCCTAATCTATCACACATTTTTCAGTAAGCACTCTCCACACTATTTATTGAGACAATGTGAAGATTGGCAAAGCTTTATTAACAGTAGAATATCTAAAGTTGATGAAAACGCAGAAAATTTAGATAATAATAATAGGTAGTGTCGTCGAACATTAATCAATGGCTCTGTGTTAAGAAGTATTACTAAGGTGAAAACCCTTTCTTGTTGCTTGTTGTTCCTGGGCTGTTCTCTAATCTCACAGTTAACCTTCATTGTGTTCGACAAAATGATGTTTAGGGCTAGTTCAGCTAACCAGGAAGTTACTCTGTCATGATGAAAAATTATATTGCGATCGCGCTAACTTTCACAAGTCTTTTATTGCCAGTTGCCAATTTAAACGCCCAACCCGTGACAAACCCTGAAGGCCCTCATTGGTTATTGGCTCTCGAACCCCCAGAACAGCAACCGGGGTCTGGGGATGACCGTTTTGGTGGGGGGGCCGGAAGATTATATGAACCCCCCCCAAACGTCTCAGAATTGCCCGAAGGTTTTGCAACGCCACAGTCCCCCCGTGGAAATTGTCCTGATGAGTTCTTAGCTCTTCAAGCTGTCGCTCCCTCAGCCAGTCGAGGTTTTACGGCTCAATCTCGGCCGACATTTTGGGTTTATATACCGTCCATAGCGACTAATCGAAAAGCGACATTTAAACTAAATCTTGTGGAAGGGGATGAAAAAATTGATGAGTTTGAGGTGTCTTTACCCAGTCAACCTGGTATTATCTCTCTCCAACCCAAAAAAGAGCTAATCCCTAACGTGAATTATCGTTGGTATTTAAACATACCCTGTTATCCTTCTGGGGATGACGAAATTTCGCTTCAGGGAACGGTTCGGCGAGTTGACGACAATGAGTTTAAGCTTGAAAATCGTTGGTATGATCTTGTGTCTGAGGCTGTATCTGAACGAGAATGGTGGGTTGAGTTGTTAACCAAAGTTGGACTAGAAGACCTTACCAATCAGCCTATTTTGAATTAGGGTTTGCTGAAAAAGTCTTCTGGTGAGGATAGGCAAGAGGCAGGAGGCAGGGGGCAGGAGGCAGGAGGATAGATTAGAGAGAAGGAAGGAGAAAAGGTAAAAGTGATATAATAAGGTATTATTTGAACACACCCCATCTATAATCTTTGATTTAGATGGGGATTCACTTGTCTCATTAAAGTGCCTTTTTTTCCTGCCTTAGCTTTCCATCCTGCTAAGTTTTCGATGACAATTACTTTAACATTATGAAGTAAAGCAAACTCAATAATTTCTCTAGAAACTTGACGAGAGATTTCTAAATTAATATTACTCGACTTGATAATCATCATTATATTTGACTTGTTGTCCTTTATATAAAGCAGGGTAAGATTGACACATTTTGAAGTCTCCATGCTTTGAAAAACATGGATTCTAGCTGTTAAGCTACGACGGGATAAATCCACGTCTTCGCTCGTTAACTTATTAGATTTTCGTCTAACTTAATGCCCTTCAACAGACATCTACATCCCTCGATT
>JASJDD010000069.1 GCA_030065735.1 Crocosphaera sp. | reverse complement strand
CGGGGAGTTCGCCCACCACGGCTACTCTCTCTTATACCGCTTATTTGTATTATATCAAAATTATTGCCCGCAATTCATCCCACGCCAAAATGTTGCTTTTTTGAGCGTATTTATGGCGTGGGATGAATTGCGGAAGAAGCTAAATAATAATTTTCTGGGGTTCCATTGAGTTCAATAGTATCTTCACCGACAGTAAAATCAACAATTAACCCATAGTTGTATTCTCCTGGAGAAATGGGATCATCATCAACATAGTAAACGTGATTTTTATCCCCTAAAACGAAGGTATCCGCTCCTTCGTCTCCCCTTAACCTATCTTGCTCATATGTGCCAAAATCTGATGTGGGATCAACTCCAACGATAACATCGTTTCCACTGCCTCCAGAGATGGTATCATCCCCTTGATGACCAATAAGAAAATCATAACCTCCATCGCCATTAATCCTGTCGCGTCCTTCATTTCCAGAGATAGCATCATGGCCACCCACTCCTGATATTTGATCATTACCACGACGGCCATCAATGGCATCATTTAGGTATGTTCCTGTAAGACTATCATCGTCATCCGTCCCTATGACAATTACAGGATAGATGTTATTGGGGACATAATAGGTAAGAACAGGCATAATTGTTTCCTCTAATAAGAAATAAGTTTGTTCTGCAATGGCAAAACCAATATAAGTTACAACTCGACTAATATTTATAACAGATAGAGAACAACAAAACGCCTGATTTTGATTTCAAGCTTTTAATAGTTGGGAATTCAAGTTAACATAGGAATCCTAAAACTGTCAAGAGCAAAGATTTTTCATTTTTATTTTATAAAGTAAAGTAAAAATTCTTTCCACATCCTTCACATTAACCACAGTCATACCAAATTCGTTTGTCAAACCCATCTTATCTTCTAGAAAAGGCAGGGGGCAGGAGGCTCCGAGGCAGGATTTAGGAGGGTTTTCAAGTGTTAACCTATCAAGTTTTAAAGGGGGGGTATCTAAAGCGTATTTGGTATCAGTTAACCGAATAAAGCATCAAAATTATCCAGAAAAATGTTACCAAAAACCTCTTTTTCCACTGGGCATTACTGTTCGCCAATTAGTTTTTGCCACTGATAATTGAGCCTCAGTAATTCGAGCAGAACTTAAATCAACCCCACAAAGATTGGCCCCTTGTAAGTTAGCATAAGTCAAATTTGCTCCACACAAATTAGCTCCCCTTAAATCCGCTCCATTTAAGTTAGCATAACCTAAATAAGCTTCAGTCAGATTAGCATTTTTCATAACAGCTTGGGTTAAATCTGCTCTTCCGAGATCCGCACGAGATAACTCAGCCCCTTGTAAATTAATACGGCTTAATTTGGAATCGTAACAATTAATTCCTGGTAAAAAAGCTTTAGATAAATTGAGTTCGTTTAATTCCTGATGAGTAAAATCTCGACGGCCTTTGTCATAAGCTTCTAATAAAGTTTTTTCCCGCCATTTTTTCTTCTTTTTCTTCGCTTGTGTGGCATCAGAGGAAGAGGCTGTTTTTCCACCACGACGACGGCTCGAACCTTGTCCTTGAGCTATATTATAAGCACTTCCGGCTCCTACAGCCGCGCCTCCACCTCCACCCTTAACGCTAGTAGAGATAGGCTGGTTAAGTTCAGTAGAAACGGAAGAAATGGGACTGCCCCTAGAAATATAGGTATTAGAACTGCCCATATTTTCCGTCGGGGGTGATGAACTGATTAACCCTGTAGTGACGGAAGAGTTCGGACTTGATGAGCTACCCGAAGTCTTGAACCCTGTGATCATGGTAGTCATGCTATCTTGCATCCCTTGTTCATAAGGGGCCATAGCCATAGCCTCCAAGACTTGTTCAGAAGACTTATAGCGATGTTTGACGGATACTTCTAACATCTTTTTGAGAACTTTGGCCAAAGAGTCACTAATATCGACATAGGGTTCCCAAGCAATTTCCCCTGTTTCGGGGTCACAACCAATATCTTTGGGGGTTTTAGCGGTCAATAAGTACACACAAGTAACCCCCACTGCATAGATATCACTGGCGTAAACAGGACGCATGGCCATTTGTTCGGGGGGAGCAAAACCGGCTGTTCCCACAGCAAAGGCGGTAAAAGCGGTTTGGCTATTGTTGGCTACCATAGAATTGACTTGATTTTTCACCGCCCCAAAGTCAATTAACACCAGTTTACGGTCTTTTTGAGAACGGATCACGTTAGCTGGTTTGATGTCACGGTGAATAACTTTCTGAGAATGGATATATTCCAGAATGGGTAGGAGTTCCGTCAAAAACTGTTTCACCCCCGCCTCGGTAAACGGCCCTTTTTTCTTAACCTCTTGATGAAGGTTATACCCTTTGACGTATTCTTGAACCAGATAAAATTCTTGATTTTGTTCAAAATAGTCTAATAATTTGGGGACTTGGGGATGGTTTCCCACTTTTCCTAAGGTTTGTGCTTCTCGTTCAAACAATTCTTTGGCCATTTTATAGACTTGGGGATCATCAGTCGCCGGTCGTAACTGTTTGACCACGCAGATAGGGTTTCCTGGAAGGGCAAGATCCGCCGCCCCAAAAGTAGCCCCAAAGCCACCTTTTCCTAGAATACCTAGGGGTTGATAACGTTTGTTTAATCGCAGTTGGGAACCGCAAGATTGACAAACTGCCACATTATTGGGGTTTTTGGGTTGGGCGCAAGATGGGTTTACACAGTAGCTCATTCACTCTTACCGATGTCACATTATGGACTTTGACCAATCGGATGCAAAAAGGGGTCAAGATCACCTTGTTTGGGTCATTCACTTTTAATATTCCCGAATATAGTCTGAAAAGTAACAGCTAAAGTCAACTGAACTGAGGTGTTAAGCGGTTAACATCTAGTTAAGAGGTAACCTGAAAGAAACAAGAATCTCCCGTTAAATAAGAGATGTAACGGGAGAATTTCAACTTTTATATCCTGAGTGAATCAACCTAATCAATGGATATAGTTTGAGGACCGCTACCATTATCTTTGGTATTATCAGTATAGGTAAAGTCGGTCATTCCTTGGTCTTGTAGCCAACTTTTTAGGGGATCTTCAGACAGTTTGAGCTTGAGTGCGCCGGAAACCAGTCCGCCAGCAAAGGCAAGGGGTTGCTGTATCAATTCTTTAAAAATGGGTTGTAATTCATCGAGAAACATGATAATCCTCCTTGTTTGATTGACACTAACTTTGAAACCAATTCCCAGCTAACGCTATAAGATAATGTCATAACGATTATTAATGAAGACTAATTAGACTGAGAATCATCATTATTATAACTACTTCTAACATAACTAATCTCATGGTTAACTCTTTATTTTGCTTTAATTTGGCTAACTAATTCATTAAAAAGTTGCCAATCATCTTCATTAGCGATCGCTTCCCATACTGATTCAATTTGGGGTCTAAGTAGGGGGATTTTACTATTAAATTGATTCATCGTTTCACTTATTTTATCTATCTGTTCAGGAGATATTTGACTCAGGGTTTTAAAATAGAGTTGTCGCCAATTTTTCCCATGAATTTCTAATAAATTGCTATTTTCTAAGATAGTTGATTCATCCTGCCACCAACCTTGATTAATTTCAGTCATTAAATCGACAAAAAATTGATGATAACCTACTTGACTTTTTTTCAAAGTATCTACCGTTAAATCAATCAACTCTTTTCCTTCTTTAATGAAGCCAGATAAGCCCATTTTTTTTAACATTTCTTGAGTATAAGCAGTTTGATAATAATCATTAAAATCATTTAAGGCTGTTTCTAAAATACGAGGAGAAATAATGGTCATTAACGGTAACTGTAACATCTCCAAATTAATGCGAACAATTAAAGGTTGATTGCCATAAGAATATCGTTTTCCATAATCAAAATAAGCAGCAGTAAAAGCAGAATCATAAGTAGGAATAAAAGCATAAGGTCCATAATCAAAACTCTCCCCTGTAATGGACATATTATCCGTATTTAATACCCCATGACAAAATCCTGCTGCCATCCATTGTGCTACTAATTGAGCATGACGCTTGATTAATTCGTAATAGAATAAACTATAACGATCAGGAGAACTTGAATCAATTTCTGGATAATAAATATCAATAACAAAATCCAATAATTTTTTGATTAAATCTGGCCGTTTCATATAGTATAAACGTTCAAAGGTTCCAAAGCGAATGTGAGAACGACTCATCCGAATCATCACAGAAGAACGAGTGGGAGAGGGTTCGTCTCCTCTCCATAAAGCTTCCCCAGTTTCTACTAAACTTAAACAACGGGAGGTTTTGACTCCCATTCTGTGTAAAGTTTCGGCTGCAAGGACTTCTCTAACGCCTCCTTTTAAGGTTAATCTACCATCACCACCCCTCGAATAAGGGGTTTGTCCGGACCCTTTTGTACCAAAATCGTATAATTCCCCATTTACCCCTCTAACTTGTCCATAGAGGAATCCTCTACCGTCTCCGAGGAAAGGGTTATATTCCCCAAATTGATAACCATGATATCGTAGGGCTAGAAAGGGTCTTATGCCTTGAAATTTGCCAAAAGCTTCGATAAAATGCACGTCATCTACACCATTAGATGATAACCCTAATTGGGGTAATAAATCATCGTTACGAAACCTTAAAATATGTTGAGGAAATTCTGCTGCCAGCACTTGATCATAGTAATCTTCTCCTAAATTTTCTAAAGCAGGTTCGTAATTAAGATTGAGAAAAGGATTATCTCCGTTTAAATTCATAGAGTTATTTCAGTTATCAGTGATCAGTGATCAGTTATCATTATGGACTACTCACTGTTTTAATTGTACCTTTATCTTGATTTATCCTTTTAATTTATCAGCTATTATTCATAATTCCTTGGGTATTATTGAGAATAACATCGGTTAAGTCTGCATTGGTTAAATTTGCATTGGTTAAATTTGCATTGGTTAAATTTGCACCGATTAATTTAGCTTTAACTAAACTGACTCCTGTTAAATTAGCATCGGTTAAATTAGCTGCAATTAGTTTAGCACGATTAAGGTTACTATATTGTAAATTAGTTCCTGATAAATTAGCACCGATCAGGTTGATTTTTTCTAAATTAAGGTGTTGTAAATTCATTTTAGAGAGTTCAGCTTGTTGAAAGTTTCTTTCTCCTAAACGATACCGTTGTAATAATTCTGCTGCTTCTGTCACCATGATTTCTCGTTGTTTAGGAGTCCGATAAGTTAGGGTAAACGTATCTTTTTGTTTAAGGACATTTTCTAACTCTTGATAGAGGGAATAATGACCAATTCCACTGATAGTTAACCATCCTCGCGATCGCGTCATAGCGACAAATAATTGATTTCGTAATAATAAGTCATATTCTGCTTTAGCAATCTGATCTAATCCAACAATATAAACCATATCTGCTTCTTGTCCTTTAGCGCGATGAATACGAGAAATTGTAATTGCACCATCATACCAAAATTGATTAGGATTATCATTATTTTCTTGGCTTAAATCATTACAATTTTTACTTCCTGGAATATAAATATCAATCCCTTGTCTAATGAGAAAATTAGCAATGGTTTGTTGTAATCTAAAGGACTCAAAATAATTACCCAAAACTAAAACTAAAATTTCTTTACTTGGTCGTAATCCATCGTTACGCAAATTATTATAAATCTGTTGAGATAAAGCCGTAATTTCCTGCTGTCTTGATAAGTATAGATTGAATTGGATTAATGAATCTTTCCAAGCTTTATATAAAGGATTGGGGGAATTATTAAGCGGTCTTGTAATGGTTATTGTTTGTTCTTCTATTAACTTTCCTTCAACTTCATAACCTAAACTTTGCCAGTCTTTTTTGTCAGTAATTCCTGTTAACATTCCTTGAGGACGTAACCATCCCATTGCCATAGCATGAGCAGCTATAATGAGTAAATGAGGTGTACGATAACAACAAGACATGATCTCTGTTTTATTAATTTCATTTTCATATTTTCCGGTAACAATATTACCTAATTCTTCTCCAAAAATTTCACTAGGAGAAGGAACTTGTAAACTGTCTAAACTTTGTAATTCATCGTAAGTCCAAATCAATCTTTTTTGTTGAGTAGTAACAGCATCAATGGGACGTAATGCTTGATAAGCTAACCAATAAAAAGGCTGTTTTCCTTGATAAAGCCAATTTTTAACCATGAAATCTTGTCCTTCATCGATTAAAATAGCATCAAAAATCTGAGGAATAGCAGTTTGATTTAAAAGGTTAACACAGACTTCTCCTAATGCTTCTGATGGTTGTTGAAAAGTCGTTTGACCAACCCCTAAAGGAACCACTCCTGTCACTTGACATAAAAAGCGATAAAATCCTAATTGTTCCCTAGAACCCCAACCATGAAACACTTGTAATTGTTGATTATTTTTATTGTAGGTTTGTTGTTGATGACTAAAATATCTAACCCATTGATCAATCTGTTGTATAATTTCTTGATAAAGACTACGAGAAAAGAAAACAAATGCAATTTTCCAATGAGGATATTTCAGGTGCATAATTGCTGCTTTTTGACACAGTAATACGGTTTTTCCTGAACCAGCAATTCCTCGTATTCTTTGAAATCCTGGGGGAATTTGTTTAGCAATTTTTTCCTGTTGTAAATCAAATTGAAAAAGATGATTTCTAAGATGTTGTAAAATCTTACCTCTACTATTTTCTTGACTTAAAACTTGATGAGAAGTTCGACGTAAAACAGGGGTTCCTGATAAGATATTAAGCAGTAAATTCCATTGATAATTATTGATTTTTTTTCCTATAATAATTGCTGGTGTTTTCTGAATAATTTTATCAATGGTTTCTAATGAAAGCAAATGATCTTGAAAAAGAATAGGAGGATTACTAGCTAATTTATGAAATCCTTTTACTTGCCATTGTTTTGAAGTAATAAAAGGTAAAGCAATTAATACTTTTGCTGTAATTTGATTAGATAAACTTGGTTCTTGGTTGAAATATTCTAATAAAGAAAATAACTGAGTTTCTGCTTGTTGATAAGGACTTCCTGAACCAGTATAAAAATTTTGATAATTCCAGCAATGTCCTTGAATACTAACAATTTGCTCAATAACTAAAGATTTGACTTCGATAATTATTAATCCTAATTTAAAGTCAGCAATTAAAATATCAGCTTCTTTCCGCATTTTTTCCCGTATAGGAAAGATAGGATAACGCCAATAAATTAAACATTTTCTCTGATAAAATACTTGTTTAATTTTCTTCCATACTATTCTTTCTCCCCTTGTTCCTCTATCATTAAAAGATTCAGTGGTAATAAACATTTTTTAATTACTTTATCTATTTTTCTGAAACTTTATAAATACGAATAGTTGGTCCTTGACGCACTTTATTATTTCTTTTTGCTTCATAAAGCAATTCTCCAGATGCTATCATATCTTCGTAACGATCAACAATATTAGGATACCTATTTTTTTTACGGATATAACGATCATAAAAATTACTCATAACAATATATTGTATTTGGTTAATCTGAATTTCTTCAAGATTTTTGAGATGTCCAAGTTCTCCAGAAGGATAAAAAGTTGCATGGGATGATCTTTCAGGGTTAAACTTACTTATGGTACCATTTTTCTGACTGTTAACTTCAAAGAACTGAAATGATGTTTTAGGGAGTTGTGGAGTAGACGCTTCTACAAGAATAGAAGAAGTTTTAGGAATATTTTTTAGCATCCATTCCCCTGTAAAAGTCCTGGTATCTACTCCAGACATCCTATAACCTTGTTCTATATCTTTGTGTAATAATGGAGTGGAAATTAATGTTAATACTGCCAACATTAAGAGTAATCCTAATGGGTACTTAAAGCGCAACTCAATCAACTGAGAGGTTTTATAAATAGTGTAAGCAAGAAGAATACAGAGGAAAGGAATAATAGGAATTATCCATCGTTCCCATCGCAAACTAAGTGAAGAAATAAACAATAAAAATATACTAGGAAAACTAATTAATAAAAGTAATCTTTCTTGTTTGAAAATTAACACAAAAAAAATGCCTAAACCCATCAAAAATATACCAAGAATTGTAAAAGAATTTGTTAAGGAATTTTGAAAATACCAGATTAAATTATTAATAAATCCTTCTCCGGTTGCTCCTAAATGAGATGACCTATTTTCTTGGCTAAGATCCATTAAAACTTGATTAAAATCTAAGAACAAAAAAGGAGAAGCAATAAACACACCCCCTGTACAAGCTAAGACACTACTAACTGGTTTTAAATATCTTTGAAAGTTCCATCCTTTGGTTAAAATATAGGCTAAAATAATAGTTAATACAAAAACAATAGCTGGGTATTTTGTTGCTATGGCTAAACCAAGAAAAAAACTAGCTATAATATAGTTTAATAGAGTATCTTCTTCGAGAATTTTTAAACAATAGTAAAAAGAAATAAGAAGCAAAAAAGGCATTAAGCTATCCATGCGAGCGAATTTTGAAAATTTAACATGGAGAGGAATAATAGCAACTAAAAAAGCTGAGATTAAACCCACAGTTTTATTAAATATCTTGGTAGCAATCAGATAGACAACCCAAATTGTTATAAATCCAAAAAATGCACTCCATAAGCGGCCTGTTAAATAAAAAATACTAGGATCTTGACGATAAAACTCTAAAAATTCTTCAGAACTATTAAAAATACCTAAAATTCGACTTCCCACAAATATCAAGCCATAGGATAATACTAAAAGATAAATAACCGTTGTTGCTGGATGACCAAACCAATGAGGGTTTAAATCTTGACTCGATAGAATACGAAACACAACTCTAACCCGATTAGGTTCGTCGGGATTATATAAATAAGGTAAGCCAAAATTGATCCCATAAAGACGCAAAACTAAACCCATCAATAAAATTCCTATTAAGATAGATTTGCTGTGTTGAGCTAAAATTAAATCATATTCTTTCAGGAATTTCATTATCTTCCGTTAATAGCGATTTTTAAGTAGTCGGATAGAAATAAAGTGAACTGTCTTAAGAAATGTAAATTACTCCATAGCCTCTCCTCCTCTGCACCCTCTACTTAACTTAAACGAGTAACGTTGATTTTTGTCCAGGTACTTAGACGACTTAATTTTTGCTGTACCAACGTAACAAGACTCTAGCTAATCGTTGGGGATGGTGACTTACTTTTGCCGTCATAGAATCTTCATCCATAATATTAGCTAAAACAATACGACATCCTAAATTGGTCACATCTTGTCGGTCTAAAAATACAGGATGGGATTGTTCTTTAGCATAATGTTTTAAGGCGATCGCAGAAGGAGACTGTCGTTGTACTAAAACAGCATCAAATATCCGTTGACCGCAAACACGATCAATGGCTTTAATATGATCAGATACCGTATAACCGTCCGTTTCCCCTGGTTGAGTCATAATATTGCACACATAAATGCGAGGAACCTTAACCTTAGCCAAAGCGTCCCTAATATCTGCTACCAAAAGATTAGGAATGATACTGGTATACAGACTACCTGGCCCCATAATAATATAGTCAGCTTCAGCAATCGCTTGTAAAGCTGCGGGTAAACCGGGGGGATTGGCAGGAAAACAACCAATTTGAGTAATTTTTCCTCCAGCTTCGGTGATATGGGATTCGCCTTCTACAAAGCGACCATCATCTAATCTAGCCCATAAACGGACATCACTCAGGGTTGCAGGTAACACTTTACCCCGAATCGCCAGAACTTTTGAACTCGCTGCGATCGCCTTTTCAAAATCCCGTCCCGTAATGGCCGTCATGGCCGTTAAGAACAAGTTACCAAAACTATGGCCGGTGAGTCCTTCTCCTGCTTGAAAGCGATATTGAAACAATTCCGTCAATAACTTTTCTTCATCTGCTAAAGCGGACATACAGTTACGAATATCCCCAGGAGGTAAGACCCCAATTTCTTCTCTGAGTCGTCCTGAAGACCCTCCATCGTCCGCTACCGTTACAATGGCGGTAATATTAGCACTATACTGCTTTAACCCCCGTAATAGCGTCGATAGTCCCGTTCCTCCCCCGATGGCCACGATTTTCGGACCGCGATGGAGACGACGATGGGTTAAGAGGCGATCAACCAATTCTTGATCGCTATGGGGAAACGCATCGGTAATGGAACCCACGGTGCGACTTTGTCCCCATAATAGTAGAAATAGTCCTAATAATAGAGCCACTGGACCAGAAATATAGCTAGGAACGTGGGTGGTAATGCTTTCGAGGAGTTGGGAGGTTAATTCCAGAAAACGGTTAACAGGAGTCAATTTCACCCAAATGGCTAAGCCTAATACTGATAATAATAGACCTGTGGCACTAATCAGTAACCAACGTTTGACAAACAGACCGGGGGATAGCCACTTAAACCAACGATTAACCCGTTTTGGAGTTCGTTGGCCAACCATTGACCATTTTCGCTGTTTGGGAGAAAGTTTGCGTATTGCTTGTTGTAAAGGGCTGATGGGCATAGGTCATGATCACCAGATATGTATTATCAATGAACTTTAATATAAGGATTTATGGAAACATTAACACAAAAGTTATAATTATGACGATTCCAAGAGTGTCAAGTTAAAGTCTTATTGGTGATGTTTTTATGAGTTGTCCGAGTTATTGGCAGGAAGCTAAGAAATATTTAAGGTCAAATGATGATATTTTGGCTAATCTCATGGCTTTATATCCTTCAGAAACCATGATTAATTATCATGATGCCTTCTTGACTCTCGTTAAAGCGATTATTGGCCAGCAAATTTCTGTCAGTGCAGCCAGTGCCATCGGTCAAAGATTAAAATCGTTATTAGGAAGAATTACCCTTGAAAATTATCTAGAAACCGATCCTCAATTGTTGCGTCAGTGTGGCTTATCTCGGCAAAAAATCAGCTATATTGCTAATATCGCCCAAGGATTTCAAGATGGGATTTTAACCCCCCAAACTTGGGCAAAAATGAGTGATCAAGCGGTCATGGAACAATTAACTTCTATTAAAGGGATTGGTCCGTGGACGGCACAAATGTTTTTGATTTTTCATTTGCATCGAAAAGATATTTTCCCAATGGCTGATCTGGGTTTAATTAATGCCATTCAACGGCATTACGGTAGGGAAAAAGCCTTAACGAAAGGACAAATTAAAGAACTTTCACAACGTTGGAAACCTTACCGTACCGTTGCCACCTGGTATTTGTGGCGTAGTCTTGATCCTTTACCTGTACAATACTGAAGGAGGCAGGAGTTGAAAGGCAGTAGGCAGAAGGTTTAATACCTAGCATAAGAGTAAAATTATCAATATTAACGAACCCGATGACCAATATCGCGACGATAATATTGACCAGGAAAATTAATAGCTTCCATGCAACTGTAAACTGTTTCAATCGCTGTATTAAAATCTTTACCCCTAGAGGTAACTCCTAAAACTCTTCCTCCGTCTGTCAAGAGGCGATCGCCTTGCAACTGGGTTCCAGCTTGAAATACCGTTGCTCCTAGCTTTTCTGCTTCTTTGATTCCTGTAATGACGTTTCCCTTCTCATAGTTCCCAGGATACCCCTCAGACGCGGCCACCACACACACGGCACTACCTTCGTACCATTGTAACGGAGGAAACGCCTCCAAACGACCTTCGATACAAGCCATCAGTAGCTCATCTAAAGACGTTTCTAACAGAGGTAACACCGCTTGGGTTTCAGGATCACCAAAACGACAATTATATTCTAAGACCTTGGGATCGCCTTCTGCTGTCACCATTAACCCTGCATAAAGTACCCCACAATAATCAATACCTTGTTGGCGCAAAGCAGAAACTGTTGGTTCTAAAATCTCTGTTTGTACCCTTTCTAATAGGTCAGGAGTAGCGATGGGTGCCGGCGCATAGGCCCCCATTCCCCCGGTATTGAGTCCGGTGTCTCCTTCCCCAATACGTTTATGATCTTGTGCTGGCAATAAAGGCCGTACCGTTTTCCCATCAGTGAGGGCTAAAATTGACACCTCTTCTCCTTGTAAACATTCTTCTACTACAATTGAAGAAAATCCCGTTTCCATCAATTCATCTACTGCAGCTTGTGCCTCTTGAATGGTTTGAGCCACAATCACCCCTTTTCCGGCCGCTAAAGTATCCGCTTTAACCACAATCGGCGCTCCTTGTTGAGCAATATAAGCTTTAGCTGCGTCTGCATTGTTGAATGTTTCTCCTTGGGCGATCGCAATACCTGCACCGGCCATCAATTTTTTAGCCCAAGACTTACTCGACTCGATTTGCGCTCCGGCTTGAGTGGGTCCAAATACCTTAATATTGTAGCGTTGGAGATAATCGGTAATCCCTTTGGCTAAGGGAGCTTCTGGCCCAACCACCACCAGATCAATGTTGTTTTTCTGCACAAACTCAGCAATGTTAGCAAAGTCATCTACTGCATAAGGGAGATTTTCGCACCCTTCCAATAAAGCGGTTCCCCCATTACCAGGAGTACAAAAACATTGTTCTACTTGAGGGGACTGAAGTAGTTTCCAAGCTAGGGCGTGTTCTCGCCCTCCATTTCCAACAACTAAGACTTTCACGCTTTAATCATAGATAAACTAGCCCATAGACATCATAGTTCTAACAGTGCTACCATTGCAATCTTATAACAGAAAAACTGATCACTGATAACTGTTAACGAAGTCAGAAGTTCCTCACTCCGTTCCGGCGCTATTGCACAGAAGTTGTTTTTGAGACGAGAATTTAAGCCCCACCTCAAAAACGTTTCGCGGCTCGACTGAGCGTTCGACTGAGCTCACGCCGAAGTCTTCGCCGAACGTCTTTTAAAAGCCAGGTTTTAGACCCGATTATCTCGATAACTGATAACTGAAAAAACTGATGTTTCGCATTTATACTTCTCAATCATTAGGACAAAAATGGGTTGAAAACTATCAAGGATTTTCACCAATTTTTGCTTGTATTTTAGGCTTTACTGAAACAGGTTTAATTCAGGGGATTTCAGCAGCCGGCTCGACTCCAGAATCGAGAAAATATACTGCGATCGCCGATGCAGAATTTTTAATTAACGGAGTACAATCTTCTTATCAATATCCTTTACCCCCTTTAACGCAAGGGATTTCTCCTGTGTTTATTACCCGTGCTGTGATAGAAGCTTGTGACCTTCCTATCTATTTATTTAATGCGGGTTTACCTATCCCTCCTTCTGTTCCTTCTATTGATTTAGTAGGAAAACCAGCTAACTGTTTAACCACAGGAAAAGCCTTGCCTTTACCTTTAGTTTATGAGTTGTTTCAACAAGGATTAAATTGGGGAAAAAAATTAGCTAAAAATACAATAAAAAACTATTTAATTCTTAGTGAATGTGTTGTGGGTGGCACAACAACTGCCTTAGCTATTTTAACAGGATTAGGCATTGATGCCAGAGGAAAAGTTAATAGTAGCCATCCTAATTGTAACCACGAACAAAAAGAATTAGTGGTTAAAGAAGGGCTAAAAAATTCTGGATATTCTTCTAATTTTCACCCCATTAATCCTTTTCAATTAATAGCTGCTATGGGTGATCCCATGCAAATTGTAGTAGCAGGAATGGCCATTAGTGCTAGTATCAAAACAGGGGTAATTTTAGCTGGAGGAACCCAAATGTTAGCGGTTTATGCTTTAATTAAAGCTATTATGAATACATCTCAATATCAAACCAATTTAGAGAATATTATTGTGGGGACAACGCGCTGGGTAGCAGAAGATTTAACAGGAGATACAGTGGCTTTAGCTGAGTCTATTGGTAATGTTCCTTTGTTGGCGACTCAATTGAATTTTTCTTCTTCTTCTTATGAACAATTAAAAATGTATGAACAAGGCTATGTTAAAGAAGGAGTGGGGGCTGGGGGATCTGCGATCGCTGCTTCTTTATCCTTTGCTTGGACACAAGAAAAGCTATTAAATAGGATTGAAAATCTTGTTAATCATTATTATTTTCGGGAAGTCAAAATTCAGGAGTCAGAATGCAGGAATCAGAAGCAAAAATAAGAAATTTTTTTTGTTTCAATATTTTCAATCTTATTCAGGGCAATATAATTTAAAGAGAGTTTAACTATCCATGTTTCAATTATTTTTAACTTCTTTTTTATTACTTCCTTTAAACTTTCACAATCAATTATCAAATTATCGATTAATGAGTCATGAAAAACTGATTGAAAATAACAGAATAATGGCTCAAAATAGTGAGAAAAACAAACAATTTAATCACTTAAAACAAGAATTAGAAAAAGCAGGATTTGAGGTTATTATTGCCTTACCGCCGAAAAGAGGAGCTTATGGATTATTACAAGTCAGCACTAAAAAAATATGGATCAATCCTGTGGTTTTTGATCTTCATATTGCCCTACCAACTATCATCCATGAATCGGTTCATGCGTCCCAAGTGTGTGCCGGAAAAGGAGAAATAAGAGCATTAGGATTAACCCTAGAACCCATCAATCAAGCGCGCCCTTTTTTTCAAGGTTATACTGATATTCATCGGAAAGATTTAGAAAGAGAAGCTTATACCGTGCAAACCCAACCTAATAGTTTTGAATTAGCTTTATCTTTACTCAAAGAACATTGTCAAATCATTAATTAATTAATAACTGATAACTGATTCAATTTTCCCCCAATACTTCCTGAAAATTAAACTCAGGTGCTGCTAAAACAAACACAGTCGTTGGTAAATCTTGAGTCCATTGTTGTAGTCTTTCATAATTAGAAACAAATAACTTATTATCAGTAGGAGAAGGCATTCCTAAAAAGATAAAATCAGTCCCTTGGGACGACTGTTTAAGAATGGTCGCAAAGGTACGACCATCGGCTAAAATGATCTCAGATATCGCATCAATGCGTAAATCTTGTACTAATTTATCTAAATTAGATTGTGCCTCGATGACTGCACTTTCATCCGTCACCACTAACTTGAGATGAATCTGTCCTTTTTGAAATTTAGGATTAGAATGAAGCAAATAAGCCAAAATTAACATTAAACTACCATTGCCTTGTATTCCGCCACCCCACCAAACATCAATACGAAAACGACGATTTTTTGACTCATACCAGGGATCATAAGATAAATTGGGGTTTTCTCGTAAAACAATTACATTGCGTTGGGCCTTATAAAGATTAGCGATCATTTGACAATAGCGATCGCGGTGAGTGCTTTGTTGAGAATCTCCCAGTAAGATAGTATTGGGAACAATCGATCCTAACCCGTAGGTTTCCACCAGTCTTTCGGCCCCATCAAAAGGATCAGGAGCAGTAATTAATCTCACTAAAGCTTGCACCCCACGACGGTGTAAATAGTCCCGAATACGCCTTTCTAAGACAGCTTGACGGGCAACATCTCGTGATCCTTGAGGTAAGACACTAGACACTGTAATTAACCCTCGATTATGGGTTAACGCTTGCGCCAATTGGATCAACGGCCAACGTTTGGTTGGGGCCCCAGACAAGACCAAAAATTGTGGCCGCCAATTTTTCATATCGTCGGTATGATGATCGGTTTGTAAAATGGCCATCCTTAATAAAGCCATCCAAATACCCCGTCTCACATCTCCCCAAGTGACAATTAATTCCCGTTGACGCACCCAAAAATAGATGCCAATCACCACCATACCAGCAACACAGGTGGCTACTCCATCAATGAGAAACATCACCCCTAAACAGCCAATGGCCCCTAACCAGGATAAAGCCCAATGAACCTTAAAAGAGGGACGAAAAGAAGGACTATTTAACAATCCTTCTAAACCGGCCGAAATATTTAAGACAAGATAGGTAGTTAAGAAAAACATGGTTAACACTGGGGCAATTAAATTTAAGTCCCCAATACAAACAGCAGCGATCGCTACAGCAAAGGTAACCAACGTCCCTATTTTGGGTTCGTCATTGGGCCCGCTACCTTGGCCTAAAAAGCGCATCCAAGGGGGTAAAATGCCGTCTCTGGCCAAGGCTTGGAGAATGCGCGGGGCCCCTAAAATACTCCCAATGGCACTACTGAGAGTTGCCCCCCAAACCCCCAAAGAAATGGCCGGTCCCCATAAAGCCATTCGTTGCATAATCAAGGGTTCTGCGATTAAGGTGCTACTATTAGCCCGCATGGCCAGAAAAATGGGTAAAATCATATAGATTAAAAATCCACTTCCCACCGCCGCTAAAGTTCCGATGGGTAGGGCTTTAATGGGATCACGTAAGTCTCCTGACATATTGACCCCCGCCATGATCCCAGTTACCGCCGGAAAGAATACAGCAAACACAGTCCAAAAAGGTTCTTTATTATTAACCCAAAGTTCAATCTGGGTTTCTTCGACAGAATGACCCAAGAAAAAAGACAATAAAGATAAGACAATGGCCGCCATGATAAAGTATTGAGCTTTAATGGCAATATCAGCCGAGGTAAAAGCCAGTATTCCTACCCCAACAGTGACAATTAAGGCGATGTAGAGTTGACTAAGATTTAAGTTAGGAAAGGCTGTGACCACACTTTCGGCAAAACCGATGGTATACAAAGCTACTGAAAGGGCTTGAGCAAAATAAAGGGGAATACCCACTGCGCCCCCTGTTTCAACTCCCAGAGAACGACTAATCATATAATAAGCCCCTCCGGTTCTCACCACCCGATCTGTGGCGATCGCACACACGGAAAGGGCGGTTAAAAAGGTAATACTGTTGGCTAAGACAACGATTACAATCGTCCCAATTAACCCCGCATTCCCCACAACCCAACCGAAGCGCAAATACATGATTACGCCCAGGATGGTGAGAATGGAAGGGGTATAAACGCCCCCGAAGGTTCCTAACCCTGATGGATTGTCCTCTATGGGAGATTTGGGAGTGGGAGGCTGGGAGCGAAAGGGCAATTTCACAGATGACTCTAAGGGTATCTAGTGGGTCATCGTTATTATGGCAGATTTTCGAGGGTTGGGACTCATCGTGAAGTCAGAAGTTCCTCACTCCGTTCCGGCGCTATCGCACAGAAGTTCCTCACTACTACCATGCGCTATCGCACAGAACTTGTTTTTGAGATAGAGATTTATACTCAATCTTTAAAACTGGGGTTTTAGACCCAATTACTTGCAATCATCCGTTACTTTCGGATTCTTGATTTTCTGGAGTTCCTTTTTCATCCACCACTTCGGCTGGTTTTTCGGCTTCTTGAGAAGCGCGTTTTTTGCGATCGGCTTCTAAGGTATCTTCAATCACTGTCAATAATTGCTGCATTTTATCTAAGTTACTGCGATAGAGGTCGAGATCCTTTTGTAGTTTTTCTGGGGAAAATTGGAGGGCTTCGGAGACTTGCTGGATGGTTTCGGTGCGTTTTTCTTCGTCTTTGACGAGATCAGCGTCAATTTCCATTAATAAAGTATATAACCCGACGGCAAATAAACGACTATACTTAAATTTAGGATTGGCTGCGATCGCCCCAAACGTTCCCCATAGGATGCCTTCTCCCCCTTGGTTATCGGTAACATGGGTTAGTTTGTCTTTGAAATCTCCAATAGACAACCCTTTGGCTTCATTTAAGATGGCTTCAGCGTCTTGATGATACTGTTGGCTATTTCCCTCTACTGCTTGACATAAGGCGTTGAAAATAGATGTTTTATCCCCTTCAGGCTTATATCCCTGCATAAACCGTTCAAATGAGGTGACAACGCCCAAAGCATAGATAGGATCGTAGCCAAAATCGACGTTAACCGACAGTAGGTGCATTTCTACTAACAATTCTTCCACAAACCGCCGATAAATGGAATTTATGGGCCGGGTGTGATAGCCATAAAATTTACGCTTGGTATCAGAAACAGTACGAATATTATCCACGAAGTAGACTTAAAGTAATTTTCAATATTTTTCTTTTATCTATTGTCCCCTGTAAGGAGTCCTTTGCCAAGTCAATGAGAATTTAGAATTTAGAATTTAGAATTTAGAATTATTGACCCCTGAAGTTGGAGACTTGAAACCTGTTCGTTCATCGAAGTTCAGATTACAACAAAATTATTGTTTATAATCAAGTCATAATTTTTTAAACTATCTTCCTCTGCTCCCCCTGCCTCCCCTGCTCCCTCTGCCTTCCCGAAGGGTTCCCCCCTGCCTCCAAATGAAAGCATCAACAGTTATAAACAGTTATAAAAATGGAAGACGGGACTTCTCAGGGCAAAAACTGAGAGGAGGGAACTTTGCAGGACAAAATTTATCAGGAGCAAACTTTAGCCACTGTGATATCCGAGGCGCAAACTTTAAAGGGGCAACCCTTATAGGGGCAGATTTTGAAGGAGTAACGGCAGGGTTACAAAAACGCTGGATGATAGGGTTATTATTAGTAGCTTTAGTATTGATGGCTTTGTCGGGTTTAATGTGTGGCATTTCAGGATCTTTTGTAGTATTTATTTTTGATCTCTATTTCATTA
>JASJDD010000068.1 GCA_030065735.1 Crocosphaera sp. | reverse complement strand
TCAGTTTGCGTTTGCCAGTCTCTGTAACGGCAATACTTTTTCGGAACTTATGGGCTGGTGTCATAGGGATCAATATTGACTCTCTATGGTTAGTGTTCCCGTTTAATTTGCTAATATTTCCATCGCTTAAACTTGAGTGGGTTAAAAATAGGGTATGGTGAAATCAGTTACCGGTTATCAGTTATCAGTTCTGGGTTATCAGTCACTGTTCACTGCTCACTGTTCACTGTTCACTGCTCACTGTTCACTGTTTAATGGTCACTCAAGATTCTTCAGAATTTACACAAAGCTTACTACAACAACTCCTTGATGGTCAGTCTCTTTCCCAAACTCAAGCCGGCCAACTGATGCAAGGGTGGTTAGATGAAACCATTCCCCCAGTATTATCCGGGGCTATTTTAGTCACCCTTCAAGCTAAAGGAGTGTCGGCCGATGAATTAGCAGGAATGGCCCAAGTGTTGCAACAACAGTCTGTCCAAGAAACACCAATATCCCATAATGTCCCCGTTATCGATACCTGCGGAACAGGAGGAGATGGGGCTTCTACTTTTAATATTTCTACTGCTGTGGCCTTTGTTGCAGCGGCCGCGGGGGTTAAAGTGGCTAAACATGGCAACCGTTCAGCCTCCAGTAAAGTTGGTTCGGCGGATGTTTTGGAATATTTAGGGGTTAAACTGGCAGCTACCCCCCAAAAGGTCGCCCAAGCTTTGGAAACAGTGGGGATTACTTTCTTATTCGCTCCAGGTTGGCATCCTGCTATGAAGCACGTTGCGCCGTTACGGAAAACGTTGAAGGTACGGACTATTTTTAATTTATTAGGGCCTTTGGTGAACCCCTTACATCCCACTGGTCAAATTATCGGGGTTTATCATCCTCAGTTTATTCGTCCCATGGCCCAAGCGTTAAATCAATTAGGCATTTCTCAAGGAATGGTATTACACGGTAGAGAAACCCTAGACGAAGCTGGGTTAGGGGATATTACTGATGTGGCTTTTTTGCAAGAGGGTGAGGTTAGCTTAGGAGAAATCAACCCCCAAGGTTTAGGGTTAACGGTTGCTCCTTTAACCGCTTTAAAAGGGGGAAATGTCCAAGAAAATGCCACTATTTTGACCGATGTTTTACAGGGAAAAGGAACTCAAGCACAACAGGATGCAGTGGTTTTAAATGCTGCTTTAGCTCTGCAAGTAGGCAATATTGTTCCTTGGCAAGATCATCAAAAAGCCGTAGAAACGGCTAAGGATATTCTAAAAAGTGGGGCTGCTTGGGATAAGTTAACCTGTTTGGTGGAATTTTTAGCTTGACCGAGGCAACTGAGCCTCCGAAGGCAGGGGGCTTCTAGGCAGGAGGGTGCGCTCAAAAATAGTTAGTTGAGGTTTTCCGGGAGCAGAGGGTGCTTTCTTGTGCAGAGGAAGCAGGGGAAGAATGGTCGCGCTCCTTCTCCCTGGAGCTTCTCCCCTTCCTCTGCTTCCTCCGCTTGACTAAAGGAAAGACCAACAGGTTTTGAGCAGACCCTCTCCCTCTGTTCCCCTTGCATCCCCTGCTCCCCCTGCTTGTCTCAACAGACAATTTTCCGCGGGCCGAACAGTATTGTCCAACCTCCTGCCTCCTTCAAAATGAGCAAAAAAATATCCCCTGCTAAACTTCAGGGGAAATACGGTCACCATATCACACAAAAAAGTAATATAATGAATAGAGTTACTTCAATGTCTACCTATAGGTCACCCAACCCTATAAACACACTTAAGAGCTTATGGGCTAGGGAAAACAATAATTATCAAATAAGTGTAACTTGTTTATGCTTTGGTAGATTCTTTTTTGTTTTTCTTGCCCAGCTTACGCTTGAATGCACCACCGAAAGCAACGGCAGCACCAGCACCTAAGATGGTGAGAGGTTCGGGAACTGCCTCTAAACTCATAGAGTAACTACCGTCTTCTTGGTTTTGGAAGATTTGGGCTGAAAAGATTCCCTGGCCTAAAACGGTTCCAGTACCATCTGTGAAGGTACCAGTGAAAGATTCGATAGTCATTTCACTAACTTGAGTGCCATTGTAAGTACGAAGAACCGTGAAAGGGTTATCTGCGGAGAACTCTAAACCATCAGAGAAGGTAACTAAAGGGTTAGTAGCATCAGCCTCGTAGGTGCTAAAAGTACTACCAAATAGAACAGAACTACTAACTAGCTCTAGCGCAATATCACTAATGGCGAAAAGCTCAGGATCATCACTGAAACCTAGATATCTTTCAAAGAATGAACCAGTAGAATCGCTTAGGACAGTTCCATCAACAAAATCGATAGTGTCCGTTGCAGGGGCAGCTTCATCGGTATTGAATACAACTGCACCACCAATTTCAGCTTTCCCAGTTAAAGTTAACGCTTGAGCTTGTTGGGGTATAAAACAGACAACAGAACTAACAATTGCAGTACCTACTACAGCAGCAGGTTTTAAACCGAACATAAATGTTATCTCCTCAGATATACAAGAATAAAGTTGAAGGTTTGGTTTCCCTCGAACCTATTCTGTCATACCCATGGGATGTTTGATGTAAACGCAATGTATAACTTCGTGTTATATTTGACATTGACCTTTGTTTAGTTTGATGTGACCATAAGAATCTCCTAAAAGCTAGGGTCTTTTGACCAACAAAATACCAACTGGAAAGCGTACACAGAAATCCTTAAAACTATCTAAAAATAATCTCCTTAACAGAAAAGGGGTGTTATTATCAAATCCAATTATTTTGTAGGATTTGTATAGTTAGGATTGGATTTCATGAATAATTTATCATCTGACCACAATAAAACCATACAGGCTATTTTCAACGATTATCAAGAACAACTTGCCATCTCTCTAACAGAGATTAAAAAGGTTATTAACCTATTGGATATACCGATGGTTGTTTCTGGGAATGAACAACAATTATCAGAAAAACTTGCTTTAGCTAATCGTATTATTGCCCAAACGACCCAAAGACTAGAAAAACTGGAACAATATAGTCAATTATTACAAGGTCAACCCTATCTAAGTGAGTTAGAAAATTACGGAGAAATTCGCGAATTATTAGCCTATCAGTTGGAAAAAATGAGGAACAAAACCCAAGAATGGCAATATAGTGCTTAACCTTAATTGTAGAGGCAATTACCTCTACAAAAAAATTCTAATGATTGCCCATCTTATCCAAAGCATCAGGTTGATCATGGGTTGCTAATCGTTCTAAAAGGGTGGCACTGGCTTCATTTAGTCCAATTAATTCCACTTCTACCCCTCGTTTACGATAACGCAATACCACTTTATCCACTGCATCTACCGCCGAATGATCCCATAAATGAGCATGGGTTAAATCCACAATTACTCTCTCTAATTTTTCGCGGAAATCAAAGGAACTTAAAAAGCTGTCTACAGAGACAAAAAATACTTGCCCATTCACACTATAAATGCGTTCCTTTTCTTGTTCTTTTAGGTAAGAATCCACATGAATTAGATTAGCAATTTTCCGACTAAAGAAAATAGCACTCATAGCTACTCCAATTAACACCCCAATGGCTAAATTATGAGTTAACACAGTAATTAAAACAGTGGTGATCATGACTGCTGTTTCATTCTTAGGAACTTTACGAATATTAGTAATAGAACCCCAATTGAAGGTACTAATAGAAACCATGATCATCACAGCTACTAATGCAGCCATGGGGATTTGTTCGACCCATTTTCCAAAGACAATGATAAAGATAAACGTTATGATTACAAATTTTCCCTCCTGCCTCCTGCCTCGGAGCCTTCTGCCTTCTGCATATAGTCTGTGGAAAAAATTAAGATTCTCTAAAATTAGAAAATTCCGCAATATTCTTGAAAAATCAAGGTTTTTAGTTATTTTTAACGATCTTCTCCTGAACATTTGGAATCTCAATTCAAGGAAATTGGGTTAGGGCGAAGGTGGGGAGTCAGGAGTCAGGAGTCAGGAGTCAGAATAAAGAAAATTGAAGTAAATTGTAGAATTAAATTGCTAATTATTCTTACTTAATCTTCTAAATTCTTGTTTACTCTGTTTTATTCTCCTAAGCTGTTAACTCTCTATTCTAGCTTTTTGCCTAAATTAGCTAATTTTTGGGATTAAACTCAGAAATCTGTGGACAACCCTCGGAGTTTTTCCACACTTTTTCCACAGACTTCTGGGTAAACAGAAGAAAAATTTAAGTAACAAAAGATAAGTTTTAAGTCAAAATACAATTGATCTACGTTTATCAGCTTTTCAACCCTCTATGAAATTCGTTTGTAGTCAAAGTGATCTTAATAGCAATTTATCTTTGGTCAGTCGGGCTATCCCTTCTCGTCCCACCCATCCTATCTTAGCCAATGTGTTGGTGGTGGCCGATAGTCAAAAAAATCGAGTTAGCTTAACTGCATTCGATCTCAGTTTAGGTATTGAAACCAGTTTTAGTGCCAATGTCAGCGAAGATGGGCAAATTACTTTACCGGCTAAACTCCTCAACGATATTGTATCACGACTCCCAGAAGGGGAAATTACCCTAATGGGTGAAGAAACCGAAGACAATGACAGCCAAATTGTGATGTTAAAATCAGCATCGGGACAGTTCCAAGTCAGGGCCATGGATGCTGAGGAATTTCCCCCCTTACCAACGGTAGAAGACGGGGAGTCCCTTCAATTACCCATCGTTATGTTAACCGAAGGTTTGAAAGGGGCTTTATTTGCAGCCAGTAACGACGAAACCAAACAAATTTTAACGGGAGTTCATTTAACCGGAACCCCTGATAGTTTAGAGTTTGCAGCCACTGATGGCCATCGTTTATCGGTGGTAGAAACCACGTTACCGCCACAAACTGATGAGGAAAATGAGGATGAGGAAAGCACTGAAATTCCGAACTTAGAAGGGTTTGCCGTAACCATTCCCGCGCGGGCGTTACGGGAGTTAGAACGGATAATCGGGAATCGCAGCGAATCTGATACCATTGCTTTACAGGTGGATGAGGCTCAAGTTGTCTTTCAATTGGGCTATCAACGGTTAACGGTTCGTAAATTGGATGGGGCTTATCCTAATTATCAAATGTTAATCCCTAAAGAGTTTAGTCGTACCATTAGTTTAGAAAGAAAACGGCTCTTAAGTAGTCTAGAAAGGGTCGCCGTTTTAGCAGATCAAAAAAACAATTTAGTTAAATGTACTTTTAGTCATGAAGATGCACAAGTTGCTTTATCCGTCGAAACCCAAGATTTAGGCAGTGCTAAAGAATCGATGCCGGCAGAAGTAACCGGAGAAAGTGGAGAAATTGCGTTTAATGTTAAATATTTAATGGATGGCTTAAAGGCACTACCTACCACAGAAATTAAAATCCAGCTAAATGAAGGCAATCAACCGGTTATTTTTAATCCCTTGGGAGGTTTACAAATGACTTATTTAGTCATGCCGGTTCAAATTGTTAAATAGTTTCATCTTTTGGGGGAGATGGGGTAATGTCAATTCTAAATTCTAAATTCTAAATTCTAAATTTCCCCTATTCCCCAATATTTACAAGCAGCATAAGCCAAGGTAACAACCCCGGTAATAATTGCAGATTCATCAATTTCAAATAAAGGATGATGCAAGGGATAATTAAGTTTATTGTGGTGTCCGACCCCTAAGCGAAACATCGTACCGGGGGCGTGTTCTAAATATAAGGAAAAATCTTCTGCCCCTAATGAGGGTTCTGGTAATATTTCTACAAGATCATTGCCCCATGCTTCTCGACAAGCACTTTCTAATATTTGTGTTAAGTTAAGATCATTTTGGACCGAAGGCACCCCCCGACGATAATTCATCTCATACTTGGCATTATAAGCATTGCAGACATTGGCAATAATGCCTTCTATCCAGTCAGGTAAGTTAGCGTGGGTTTCCGGATGCAGCGATCGCACGGTTCCGGCCATTCTTACTTGATCAGCAATCACATTGGGGGCCCGGCCGCCGGTTATTTGTCCAATGGTCAAAACTAAGGGCCGTAAAGGGTTCTGAGTTCGACTAATGGCTTGTTGTAGGGTGGTAATGACCTGAGAAGCGATCCAAATCGCATCAACCGCTTCATGGGGACGGGCCCCATGGCCAGACTCTCCTTGGATAAAGATTTCAATATCGTCGGCCGCTGCGGTTAATGCTCCGTAACGAATGCCCACAGAACGGGCTGGAAGGGACGGAAACACATGAATACCAAAAATGCTATCCACATCCCGCATCGCCCCGTCTTGCACCATCCAGCTTGCGCCTTGGGCTATTTCTTCGGCGGGTTGGAATAGGAAGCGAATGCTCCCTGGCAACGCCTCTCGTAACTGAGCTAAAATCATGGCGGTTCCTAGGCCAACGGTGGTATGAACATCATGGCCACAGGCGTGCATGACCCCAGATTTACAGGAGGCGAACTCCAATTGGGTTCGTTCTTCGATGGGTAATGCGTCCATATCGGTGCGTATGGCTAAAGTCCCCTTTTTTGTGCCATTTCCTTCTAAGTTGCCCACAACCCCCGTTTTTCCTACGGCTTCTTGCACATGAATCCCATAGGATGAGAGAATTCCTGAGACATAGGCTGCTGTTTGGTATTCTTGTCCACTTAATTCAGGGTGGGCGTGCAAATGACGACGTATTTCAATTAATCTGGGTGCAAGGTCTTCAGCAAAGGTTTTGATTTGGGACAGCATAGAAAATGGCGAGGATTTGGCATTAATTTTATGTTAATAGTTATTAAAAGTATAGTCAAATCTACACAGACTCCAAAGGGCTTTCCTTTATCAAACTAAATTTTTTAAGCGTATTATGTCCTCAGTAAAGCAATAAATCCTGCTTTCTCGAAATGTTTATCATAAGCCAAAGCTTCTCTTATTTGATAGTTTTTCATGATAATAAATGAAGAACAATCTGTATGACTCCATTGTTGATCAAGTCGTTGATGGTATAAATTTAATGCTTCTCTAAAAAGTTGATAGGTTTGTGGAATAATGTCAATATTGGGGTTATTATAGGAACGATTAATTAGGTTAAGGGTTGCTTGCTTTAGAAATAAGCCTTGTTTAGAAAAACTATCAAGTAATTCTGAAAAAATCATTTGACTTGTAATAATTTTGGTGGACATGGTTGAAGTATACTTATTATTGGTTATATTCTAATGCAAAGATCAACATCTTTTCTCTGAAATTTTTAAATGCGATCGCTATATTACATTATTTTTTCAATTGTAGTTCAAGTTTATGAATTTTCAACTGTATATCAAAATTTAGGGACATAATAAGTTATGTCCCTATTATAATTCAATGATTTACTTGAAAAATTTAAAAGTTACAAATAAGCAACTTCTCTGAGTTTATCATAAGTTTTTTGACCAAAATTATCAATTTTGTGTTCAGACTTTTTGCCTCCTATCGATTTTTTAAGATTATCCCAAGTTAGTCCTTGATCAGATTTTCGCCAGTATTCAATTGCTTTCCAACTTGCTTTTATTTGATTGCTTTTACCTGCTGCTTGTTGCATCAGTGTAGATAATTGTTCATAAGTTATATCAACTAAGTTAACCTTGCTTAATTCCAATATTTGATCCTTGATTTTGTTTTGTTGTTCTTGTAGATCATATTTAGCTTTTGTTAGGTATTGTATGGCTTCTTCTTTACTCTTGATTTCAGCTTCAGAAATAATACTTTCTAGCTGTTTTTTGAGTAAGTCTTTCAACCCTTTTGCTGTATTCATTTCCATGAGAGATGCTAATTTTTCATGGATCTGATTAATATCTTTCTGAACTGAGTTTAACTTATTCAAGTTATGGCTTGCTGTACAGACTACTTTAGGGGGATCATCTCCATTTGATAAAGATTTTCTCAAAAAATCAATCTGTTGCTTCATTAATTCTTTTTGAGCATCTTCAATGATAAATGCAGCAATGGTTTCTCCTTTTTCTGGATCTATGTTGGCAACTTTTGTCATAGCATAGTATTCGATTTCTCCGTAAACTAATTCATAAGAATTAGAGCCAATTTTTTTAACAAATATAGGATTAATAATCCCTTCAGAATCTAAAATAAGATTAGCGAGTCTATCAATTTTCTTTTCGTTATCTTTGATTTGAGAATAAGGAACAGAACACTTAATAGTATCAACATCAATTAAGAAAAAATCCATGAGAATTAAGCTCCTATTTTTTCTAACACTTCAATAGCTAATGATTCAAACTCAGCAGCAGATGTATTTGCAGAAGAAACACTATTTGCATAATTAAAAATCGATTTAGGATCAGGTATTTCTAAATCTCTTACCTGTATTGTTTGGTTAATACATTGAGATAAAGGCATTCTTTCAGAAATTGTATTTTCCATAATAGGAAAATTATAATTATCAGAAATAACTTTTCTTTGTTTGGGGAATGTGTACTGAAGATATTTATGATGAGTAGAAATTTTAGAAGGTAAAACACCCATAATTTTAAGCAGTGGTTTGTTTAATTCTTCTTTGCTAGAATTAATTACTTCATCAATGAAATTCTTTACACTTTTTAATCCTTGATTAGAAAACGGCTTTAAATCAGAAGGAATAATTAAAGTATCTGCTGCAATTAATGCAGCTTGTGCATATAAATCTAGAGATGGTGGTGTATCAATAAGCACAAAATCATAGTTGTTTTCAACTAAGTTTAATTTGTTAGCTAATCTAAAAGCAATAGCAGCTTTCTTCAATAAATCGCTTTGACGTTCAATTAACGTAATATGAGATGGAATAACATCAATTTCTGGTTTATTAAATCCTTGAGACTTTCTAACCACATCAGTGACTTGTATCTGTTTATTATGTAGTAAATGAAATATATTTTTATCTTTCAAGTCATCATCATCATCAAACTGAAATTTAATTAAACCAGTAGCAAAAGTAGTGTTTGCTTGAGCATCAATATCAATTAATAATACTCGTTTTCCTTGGTTACTAAAAGCAGCAGCTAAATTAGTGGCAACGGTGGTTTTTCCCACACCACCTTTATGATGGTAAACAGCAATAACTTTCATGGATTTGTTAGTTGACTCCTTAATAGATGATTGAGAAACTTTAGAAACAGAAAGAGGTTTAGAAGTAGATAATTGTGTGGTTAAACTTTCTTTACTAATCAAAGCATTAATCTTGCTGATATTGTTAGCAAGATTTTCTCCTTGACAACAAAAAATAAACTTTAATTTATCTCTTTGTCGTTGATAAATTCGGAATTCTTTTCCATTGGTTAACACCCCATAAAAACTTTTTGTTTTCATCAAATAATGTCCCAAACGACGCACATGATGATCTAAATTTTCTTGGGGATGTTTTGCTTCAATGACAACACAAGAAGCAAAATTCTTCATTTTTTTAGCAGCAACAGTTAAAAAATCTAAACGAATATTGCCATAGATAACTTCTTGGTGCCAATTATCAGGAGAATAACCTAATTTTGGGAGTAAATATTGAACAATTAGTTTACTCTCTACTTCCCTTTCATTACGACATGATCTAGGATGGAATTGCAATTGACTATTTCCTCAATAACAAAACATAGAGGATAAAATGAAATAACAGAAATGGTTAGGAACAACGAGTTAAAAGTAAAATTGATTACTCTTAAACAGCTTATCATAATTATTATCCTTAGGTATATACTTAATTAGAAACAGTGCAATTACTGAAATTTTTAATTATATTTTTTCCTAATTCTCCAATTCACTCATCTTACTGAATTAAATGTCACAATAGTTTAACATTAGAATTTTAAATCTTTTCGGGGATTTAACATAATCAGTCCTATAGAACTATAAAAACGTTTTTCATTAATTTAACTCAATGTCAATGTGCTACAATTAATGATAATCAAGGACTAGCAACCCTAAATCGTCTTGAAAGCAGTCCCTATCACTTAGATAGGCATTTAGTCATTACGGTCTTAGATAGTCGTATTTTATCACTGATTATTCTAAAACAAGAAAATTATATTCTCAGGAATGTAAATCTCTTTGCTGTATAACAAGGATTATTATCTAGTTGTATGATATGTATTTGCTGACCGTATTTTTCAAAAAATCTCTCAAAAAAAGCTTATTTTTTATCTTTTCTCTTATTTTATTTCCTTTTTTAACTGTCACAGCACAACCGAAACTTATTCATGATAAAAATGAAGATAATTTATCTATTTTACTAACTGATTTACCTTCTACAGACATTGAAAATATTGCTAAAAAAATTGCCAATGCTTACTTAAATAAGCAACTTATTACAGAGTTTAACCATAACTTGACGTTTCAAGAAGCAAAACTAATACAGGAAAAAGTCATTAATATTTTAAGTTCTTCCCAAGGCGAATTAATCGGATATAAAGCAGCATTAACCAATAGAAAAGCACAAGAGAGTTTTAACGTCAGTCAACCCTTACTAGGAATACTATTAGAGAATATGTTATTGCCATCAGGAATAAAAGTTCCTGCTAACTTTGGTGCAAAGCCCATGATGGAAGGAGATTTAATGGTAAGGGTTTCTAGTGATAAAATTAATGAAGCAACCACACCTCAAGAAACCCTACAATACTTAGATGCAGTTATTCCTTTTCTGGAGTTACCAGATTTAGTTTATGATCAAAACATAAAAGTTAACGGTGAAATGTTGATGGCAATTAACGCAGGTGCTAGACTGGGTGTGGTAGGTAATATTATACCGTTAAATCAAGAAATAGGAACAAACAATAGTCTTAAAAATATATCTGTTACCTTAAAGGATGAATCAGGAAAAATAATCGGTCAAGGTAATAGTAACGCCTTGTTAGATGATCCTTTAAATGTGGTATTTTGGATCAAAGAACAATTAAAAACTCAAGGTAAAACTTTAAAAAAAGGTGATTTATTATCATTAGGGAGTATTACTCCTCTGCTACCCGTAGAAACAGGAAAAACGATTCTAGCTGAGTATGAAGGATTACCCAAAACTGAAACAGAAACAATCATTGTTAACTTTGAATAAACTTATCTTATTATGATGAAAAATAACCAAAATCCATCCTGTAGGGTGGGCAAAAGGGGATAATTTTTCGGTCAATTAAAAGTTTATCAATCCTTGCCCATCATTATGATTTCTAAGGTGGGCAAAATGAATCATTAAGTTTGCTTATAGTCGATATTAAGCATTTGCCCACCCTACAGACTAATTGTAAGGATGGTAAACGATTAACCTATCCACGAATTGCAGAAAAAGCATTAGTTGAGAAGAAAACTGTTGAGCGATTTATTAGAGAAGGTAAGGCGGTTGATCGGGATATTGCCTATGCGATTTGCCAAGCGTTAGAATTAGAAATTACTGACGTTGTTGATCCCAATGAGTGGAATTATCATCAACCGTCAAAACCGCTTATTACCACTACTGCAGTAATTGATACCACACTCCCCCCTGTGGATAAATGGCAGGGAAGACAAGAAGAAATGAACCAGTTAAAAAACGCCCTAACCAATGATAATATCCGTTTAATCGGAATTATTGCAGCAGGAGGATATGGTAAAACCGCCTTAGCAGTGAAGGTAATAGAGCATTTAACCGTCAATTTAAGAGTATTTTGGGTCAATTTTAATCAGCCATACCCATTAGCGCAATTTGGGCGTTGGTTGTTAGAGCAGTTAAACCAACCTTATGATGAAAAATGGGATGAAGACACATTAATCTTGCAAATGATACAGAGGTTAATCGCTGAACCTTCTTTATTGGTGTTGAATAATTTAGAAACAGTATTAACAGCAGAAGGAGACTCCGTTTATCAGCAATTTTTGAGAACATGGTTAAGTAAAGGACGCAATAGTACAGTATGACAAAGCGATCACCTACCACCAACAATCTCACGATATAAGTAAGGAAATAGGCTACCAGCAAGGAGTAACAAATTCTTTACATAATATGGGAGTGACATTGATCACACTAGAACAATACAGCGAAGCAGAAACCAAAATTCAAGACTCCTTAAAGATTTCCCAAGATATTGACTACAAGTATTTAATCGCCGAAAGTTTAAAAGCCCTTGCTGAAATTGCTCACAAAACCGATCGCCCCAAACTTGCCCTCACCCGTTGTCAAGAAGCCTTAGAATTAAGCAAAGAATTGGGTATTCCTCTAGTTAAACACTGTGAGGAATTGCTTGCGGAAATTCAGGATAAAGTGGGAAAATAAAAATGTTAAAATTTATCATCATTCAACCCATCAAAAACGCCTTTGCCCAAAAAACAATTTCGCAAATCCGTTGCCAGTTTACGCTATCAAATTGAAAAACACTATCAAAAAATTGCCGATGAACAATCAAAAGAAACCCCAGACTTTAAATTAATTGCCTATTGGGAAAAAGAAATCAACGGACTCAAAAAAAGTTTAGCCAGAGCAGAAAAACGTTTAAAACGAGGTCACTAATGCTTACTCAAGAAAATAACCCAACCCAACTAAATAATACACTAAACGTTTTATTAAACGAATTAGGGGAAGAATGTAGTACCATTTTGACCCTACTTAATCAACTGAAACTTGCTAATCTTAGCGTTGATCAAAAAGGCGATATCCTGGCTCAATTAACTAGTTCTATTTCCCATCTTCATGTTCATACCGAAGACTTGCCTGATCTAATCGGAGATGAATTATTTCAATTACCCGATGAAGAATAAATTAACAGAAAAATTTCAACCGTTGTCAGTTACCAAACTGTGAGGAATTGCTGGCACAAATTCAGGATACATTATCATAAGATTAAAAACTCTATCAAAATAAGGAACAATTATGAATGTAAAAGATTATCCTTTTGCCCAAGAATTGATTACAGATAATCAAGGTAAGATTCAGCAAGTTATCATTAACTTTGAAGATTATCAACAAATGATAGAAGCTTATGAAGACACAGCACTCTATCATGCCATGATAGACGTTAAAGATGAAACCCCCTTAAGCCTTGAGGAAGCCTTAATTGAATTAGAAAAAGAATGAAAACCAATTATCTTCCTACTTTTATCAAGGATCTTAAAAGGTTAAAAAGTACCCCCTCTTACTCAGCTATAAAAAAACTTGTCTTTACTAATATTTTAGCGATTCAGACGGAAAAACCTTTGCAATGGAAACCGTTGATCGTTCTAAACTATTACGACTAATTAATGAACCTGAATTAATTGCTGTCTAATCATATGAAATCCGCTTAATCAGTAAACGTTAAAATTCTTACTGTAAATCCATCTTCCCCTGCCTCCTCTGCTTCCTCTGTTCACCTTATCTTAAGGTATGGTATTCAACAGGATTTCATATTACTCCCTATCAGTAACCACAAGAATAAGTTAAATATGAATGAAAATAACCGAAATCCAGTATTACTAATTCACGGAATTTACAACACATCTGCTAAATTTAATAGGATGAAAAAGTACCTAACAAATTTAGGTTGGTCGGTTCACCGTTTATCTCTAAAACCTAATAATGGAAATGGTCATTTGGAAAAATTAGCTCAACAAGTTGATAATTATATCAATAATACTTTTGAACCTAAACAACCCATTGATTTAATTGGTTTTAGTATGGGAGGATTGGTAACTCGCTATTATTTACAACGTTTAGGAGGAGTGAAAAGAGTTCAACGTTATATCAATATTTCTGCTCCCAACAATGGAACCATTACTGCTTATGTATTACCCAATCCAGGGATTAAACAAATGCGTCCCAATAGTGAATTTTTAAAAGACTTAAACAAAGATATAGAGACAACTTTAAATCAGATTAATGTTACCGTGATCTGGACTCCATACGATTTGATGATTTTTCCGGCATCCAGTTCTAAAATGGGAATAGGAGAAGAGATTAAATTACCTGTTTTAATCCATGAACAAATGGTAAGACATCACAAACTGCTACAAACCATCTCCGACTCTCTTTCAAAACCGCTTAAAATTAGCCAAACATCCGTTAAACTATAAGAAAAGCAAGTTGTTAAAAATGGATTCTAATTTAGAACAATTTAAGCTAAAATATCAACAAGGACAAGCATTATTAGACCGAGGACAATATCGTAGTAGTGTCCAAACCCTCGAAGAAGCAAAATCATTGGTTAACCTCTCCTCACGCTTAGGAGGAGAGGTTCAACTTTCTTTAGTAACCGCTTATCAAGGAGTTAATCAGTTAGAAGATGCCATCGCCCTTTGTGAAGAGTTAACCCGTCACCCTAACTTAGAAATTCGTCAACAAAGTCAACGGATATTATACATCCTTAAAGCACCTCAGTTAAAACGTCCTGAAGCATGGATGACGAAAATTCCCACAACTAATTCTGAAGATAACCCAACCCCTCGTTATGTGCAAGCAAAACCAGCGACTAAACCTATCAAAAAACCATCCCTAGACTTAGAAGATGTTACTCAAATGGATACCAAAGATAACGGGTTTATTGGGTTAGCTTTAGGGTTATTTATTATTATTATTGGTGGGTTAATTTGGTTAAGGTGAACTACCCCAACTAAATCAAAGATTATCGTTGGGGCTTCCAGATTCATTTTAAAATAAGAATTAAAAAAAAACATTACTATAAGTTGTCTTTCTAATTTATATTCATAAGCTTAGCTTATCAACCGAATAAAATAATACGTCTCAAATTCTTGGAATTTGGTTAGCTTTTCCGTACATAATGAGATAGAGTTATATCAATGATAGATAGGATGAGAATTTAATTAAATCTATTCTATTAGCTCCTGACCCCTAAGATATAATTAAGGAGGAATTACAACATGGATTTTTTATCCGATTTTTTGACGCTCTTCCTGGGGAAATTACAGTCCCCGACACTCGGCTTTCTGATTGGTGGGATGGTCGTTGCCGCCGTTAATAGTCGACTGCAAATTCCAGATGCGATCTATAAGTTCATCGTCTTCATGCTGCTCATAAAAGTCGGCCTGAGCGGCGGTATTGCTATCCGCAATGCCAATCTGGCGGCGATGCTGTTACCTGCGCTGTTCGCCGTGGTAGTAGGGATACTGATCGTGTTCATCGGTCGCTACACATTGGCTAAGCTGCCGAAGGTAAGAGTCGTGGATGCCATTGCGACCGCGGGATTGTTCGGTGCTGTTAGTGGTTCTACCCTCGCCGCCGCCCTGACCCTACTGGAATCGGAAGGCATCGAATACGAAGCCTGGGCTGCCGCACTCTATCCCTTCATGGACATCCCTGCGCTCGTGACTGCGATCGTCTTAGCCAGCCTTTATACCAGCAAGCAGAAGCAGCGCGTTGCCGAAGATCAGTATCGCAGCAAGCAGGAGTTTTACGGTGAACAGGAGTTTTACGGCGAGCAGAGCAATACTATTACTATTACTGCACAAGGGTATCCCAAGCGTGATACCGAAGGCGAGCGGGTCAAGATATGGCCCATCATCAAGGAAAGCCTCCAGGGTTCGGCCCTATCGGCACTGATGCTCGGCCTCGCTCTAGGGGTGCTAACCCGGCCTGAAAGTGTCTATGAGAGCTTCTTCAATCCCCTCTTCCGCGGACTGCTTTCCATACTGATGCTGGTCATGGGCATGGAGGCAGCCGCAAGGCTTGGTGAACTACGCAAAGTAGGTCAGTGGTATGCCATCTATGCTTTTGTTGGGCCTCTGCTTCATGGGCTTATTGCCTTCGGTTTTGGTATGATTGCCCACGTCCTCACCGGATTTAGTCTTGGTGGAGTCGTTATCCTGGCCGTCATCGCCTCCTCTAGTTCAGACATCTCAGGCCCGCCCACTTTACGAGCCGGTATCCCTTCGGCCAATCCCTCTGCCTACATCGGCTCATCTACAGCCGTCGGCACGCCGGTTGCCCTTGCTTTGGGAATCCCACTCTACATCGGTTTGGCCCAGGCACTGATGGGCAGCTAATTCCAGATGGGTTGCGGTGCTGCCGTTTACCTGAGTTTCTATGTAATTTAATGAATACACATATCGAGAGGTAACCAACATGACCCAGCAAGCTACCAAACTCGTCATCGTCACGGAAAAGTTACTGCTGAAAAAGATCGCCAAGATCATCGAAGAAGCCGGGGCTACCGGTTATACGGTGGTGGAGGCTGGCGGTAAAGGCAGTCGCAATATTCGCTCGTCGGGACGACCCACTGTTTCCGACACCTACTCCAATATAAAGTTCGAGGTACTCACTCCCAATCGGGATATGGCTGTGAAGATTTCGGATGAGGTTGCAGCCCAGTTTTTCGACGATTATTCGGGTATCGCCTATCTCTGTGACGTGATGGAGGTGCTGCACGCGCACAAGTTCTGACTCAAAATCCAGCCGATCAAACCAAAAAGCCGAGGTATTACCCCGACTTTTTGGTGGCGGTGTTTCACGCTCCCGTCTTTTGTTATATAACTTACCCTAAAAACGAAACTCTAACTTTTGGTTGTTTCCAATGACTCGATAATCCCTAATAATTCCCGTTCAAAGGTAACTTGAGATCGGTTAGTTTTTCCGCCAATATAACAACGTTCATCTTCTTGTAAGACCCAAATTTGGGAATGAGACACATAACTCATAATTACGCCAATCATCAATAAACCAAACCCAGTATAAACAAAAGGAATACCTGGATCGGCTTTAATTTGTAATCCTGTACTGCCAATTAGTTGATGAATTTTTAACTTTACCCCATTAATATCTAAGATCATTCCAGGTCTAACTGCACTGTAAAGATCCCCTTTTTGATCGTAAACCATCATGGTTCCTTGTAAGTCTTTTGCTAATAAAGAAACCCCTTCGCTTAAATCGGTTTTTGTGGGTATCCAAGTTCCCCAAATTTTACCGTTTCCATTGGTGTTTAAGGGGGCCATGGGGAGTTGAAAAATGGGACTGTTATTAACTTGCGCTTGAATCCCGGCAATTCCCCAATTCGTTTGATAAAAAGTAACCCCATGATAACGCAAAGGTTCATTAACATAAATGGTTTTATGCTTTAATTCTTCCCCATCATTATTAATCACAGAAAGATCCGAATAAAACTGATCGATTGTACCGTTTGGGGTGTAATCAATCCAAAAACGATTGACCCGAATTCCCCAATCTTTGGGGATTTGCGGTTGGGATAAAGGTCCCGCTTCGATAATATTAGTAACCTTAAATTCAGAACCACTGGGAACCATTACTTGGGCTAAAAATCCTGTTAATGCGCCCCAAATAGCACCCCCTAATATGATTAACATCGCAGCATGAACTACAATGGGACCGATTTTGCCGATGATCCCTTTTCTTCCATAAATGGTTTGATTCTCTTGAAATGTTTTATAACCTTTCTGTTCCAAAATATCCTTAACTGAACTCAGATTATCAAGGTTTAATTCTGTACTCAATGCTAACTTTTGAAACTGTCGGGGTTTCTGGTAAAAGTTCCATTTTCTGGCTGCTTTCAACGCAGGAAATTGACGGGTAAATGTACAAGCGGTTAAGCTAGTGCCGAACAGAACTAATAGGGATAAAAACCACCAAGTCGTATAGACATGATTCAGTCCTAAAATTAAAATCACTTTCCAGGTTAAAAAGCCAAATAAAGCCGGATCTTCTGGATAATTTGCTTGATAAAAAGGTATGCTTTCTCCCTGTTCAATCACAGTACCACTAATACTAAATAAAGCAATAGCTAATAAGAGAACAATAGCTAAGCGAAGATCAGCAACTATTTTAACAAGTTGTCGCCACCCTTGTTTTGGTAAGGATAAATTTTCAGGGGTTTGAGGGGAATCAGATATCGTCATAAGTTACACTAATTCTTACTTTAATTATAAACCGATCACTTCATTTATTGCGATCTCTATTTGTCTTATCTTCTCCCATTATATTGTCTTTAAAATCTGTTTATGCTTAATATTTTTTTAAGATTAAATTGTCAAAAATGCTTGTTAATTTTGACTTGACATGATATTATATACAAAATGGAGAAGGTGTGCGCTTAGTATATCTCTTTATAACTTTATAACTTTATAAGTTTTGTAGGGTGGGCAAAGTTTCCAAAATTATGAATACTGACATCTTGCACCTTCAAACTCCATCCTAATTTTGTCTGAGGCAGGAGTGGAAAGGCTCCGAGGCAGGAGGTTTAATATATAGCAGAAGAGTAAAATTATCGATAATAAGGCATTTAAAAGTTAAATAATCCTATTTTTAAGTTTTTTTCCTCCCTTCTGCCTCCTGCCCCC
>JASJDD010000067.1 GCA_030065735.1 Crocosphaera sp. | reverse complement strand
AGAGAGAGGTATTAGAGGGGCTTTTGGACGCTCCAAGACGATTCTTTATCGTGTAAAGAATCCCCATCGCCTTGCGTTGGGGTAGTTCAATCCCTCAATTTTAATGATTAATACGCTACTTGACAAATATCCCCCGATAGTATCAACCCTCAAATCAACCAAATGGGTGAACCGTCCACCGCTTCCAATGATAAAATAGGTATAAGACGCATTTTTAAGTCAGGAAATTCAGTTTGGTGTTATCATCCATCATTGCCGATTTTCGTATCATTTTTGACCGTGACCCCGCGGCCCGCAATTGGCTAGAGGTTCTCTTCTGCTATCCTGGGTTACAAGCGATTTTGTTCCATCGTGTCGCACATCGCATCCATAATCTAGGAATCCCTTTCTTTCCTCGTTTGATCTCCCATATCGCAAGATTTTTCACTGGGATCGAAATTCATCCAGGGGCTAACATAGGTACTGGTGTATTTATCGACCACGGTATGGGTGTGGTCATTGGTGAAACCGCCGAAGTGGGAGACTACAGTTTGATTTATCAGGGTGTTACCCTTGGGGGGACTGGTAAAGAAAGCGGTAAACGTCATCCTACCCTTGGTAAAAACGTGGTTGTCGGCGCAGGGGCGAAGGTTTTGGGCAACCTTAATATAGGGAATAATGTTAGAATTGGGGCTGGTTCTGTGGTATTACGGGACGTTCCTTCTGATTGTACCGTTGTCGGTATTCCTGGCCGTATTGTTTATCAGTCTGGGGTAAGAGTTAACCCCCTAGAACATGGTAACTTACCTGATTCCGAAGCGAAGGTTATTCGATTATTATTAGATAGAATTGACGCTTTAGAACAACAAGTTCAAGCATTACAAGAAGAGAAATTAAAAGAACGGGAATTAGTTGCTAGTGGAGTGTCTAGTATGACGGCTAATTCTGATTATAATGAAACCCATAGCTGTTATTTAAAAGATAAAGAAATTGAGGAATTTCTAGGCGGGACTATGTAACTTATGATAATTGATAATATCTGATTGTAGGGGTCAACGGTTACATTGATCCCTAATTTTTATTCGGGTGTAACACCCATCATTAATAAACCAATAGTTTCTAAATCTGTATTAGGATCAACAATATCCATAAATCGTCCTCGGTAAATAATAGCTAAGCGATCGCTCATTTTTCTCACTTCTTCTAATTCAGTGGAAATATACAAAATAGCTGCCCCATTTTCCCTAGCTTTTAATAGTTGTTTTTGTATATATTCCGTTGCTGCAATATCAAGTCCCCTGGTGGGTTGCATGGCAATAATTAATTGTGGACTATTGGATAATTCACGGGCTAAAATAATTTTTTGTTGGTTTCCTCCTGATAGTTTTCCGACAGTAATATTAGGTTTAACACCTCGAATCTTAAAGTTATTAATGGCTTCATTTTCTATTATTTTAATGGCTTTTTTCTTTAAAGTACCCCATTGATTGAAAGAATAAGAATAATATTGTTTTAGAATTAAATTTTTACCAATAGTTAAAGAGGAGATTAACCCTGTTGTTTTTCTATCTTCAGGGATATAAGCGATGGATAATTGTTTAATAATTTTTTCTATTCCCCAGTTAGTAATATCAACTTCTTTATATTTAATTTTCCCCTTTTTAGACTTAATAAGACCCATAATAACTGATACTAATTCCTGTTGTCCATTACCATCAACTCCAGCTATTCCTAGTATTTCTCCTGCTTTTATTTGAAAAGAAATATTTTTAATATTTTTGACGACTAAGTTATCAACTTTTAAGATAGTTTCGCTGAAAGATAATGATTTTTTTGTTAAATTAGTTTTTTGATGTTCACCGATCATCATATTAGCTAACTGTTGAGGATTAAGATTGTTATTTTCAAAGGTATTGATCACTTTTCCCTTTCTTAAAATTGTTATAAAATCACACAAGTTAATAACTTCTTCTAATTTATGACTAATAAAAATAATTGTCTTTCCTTGCTTAGCAAATTTACGTAAAATGTTGAAAAAATTATCAATTTCACCAGGGGTTAACACCGCAGTAGGTTCATCCAAAATTAACAGTTTCGCCCCTCGATATAATACTTTTAAAATTTCCACTCTTTGCTGCATTCCAACTGAAATAGCTTCTACTTTAGCATCTAACTTAATTTCAAATCCATACTGATCAATTAATTCTTGAATTTCTAATTTTTTTTGTTTTAATTTAAGTCTATATTCTCCTTGTGTTCCTAAGATAATATTTTCTAATACAGATAATTGAGGAACTAACATAAAATGCTGATGAATCATGCCAATTCCTTGATCAATGGCACTTTTAGAAGAATTAATGTTAACCAACTTATTATTAATATAAATTTCTCCATCATCAGGATGATATAACCCCGATAATATATTCATTAATGTCGTTTTTCCTGCACCATTTTCCCCTAAAATAGCATGAATGTTTCCTTGATTGATAGTTAGAGAAATATTATCATTTGCAATAAATGCTCCGAACTTTTTTGTAATTCTTTTTAAACGTAATTCAACCATTAATAAATAAGGGGGTTTACATTTTACTAAATGAATCTAATGAATTAATATCTATTGTTCATGGAATCATAAATAGTAGTCAAGCTAAAAATAAATTCTTAATTTTTCATTCTAAATTCTAAATTACTCTCCCTACCTAAGAAATAGCTGTATTAACACAAAGGGTTGATTTTCCATTTTCTTCACAAGGTTCAAAGGTTATTTTTTTAGTGATAATTTCTTCTTTAACAGTGTTAATCTGGGCAATCATATCATCGCTAATAACTTCGTTAAATTCTCCTAAATATAAAATGTCAGAATCCTCCAAACCTAAGCTATAAAGTTTACCTTCTAATTCTTTTTTACTAGCTAATTCAGCCAGATAATTAATGGCTAAATCTAGCCGTTTTATCGGGGTTGTTAATACAGCGTTAGGGGCAATATTTAACTGATCAACTGTATTTCCAAAGGCATAAATTCCTTTTTCTTGTGCCGTTTGTAATACCGCAGGCGAAGCATTATCTAACCATTGATAAATGACATCAGTCCCTGAAGAAATTAAGGCTAAAGTTGCTTCTTTTGCTTTAGCTGCATCATTCCAATCTCCTGTATAACTAGGGGTAATTTTAATATCAGGATTGATAGATTTTGCTCCTAATTCAAATCCCCTTAATTCTTCATCAGTAGCTTGAAAAGATTGCGCTGTAATATAGGCCATTTGATTGCTTTTTGTCATTAAAGCCCCTAAGATTCCACATAGGTAACTTCCCTGTAAATGATCGATACGTAAAGAGGCTATATTTTGCCCTTCCACTGCCCCATTTACCCCGATAAAAAAGGTATCAGGAAACTGGCCAGCCACCTGTTGAATGGCTGCGTCAAATTGTCCCCCGTGAGCATAAACTAAATTATAACCCCGACGGGCAAAATCCGCTAAGGTTTCTGCTTGGTTCGCTTGGGAAACTTGTTCAACGTAGGCTATTTCTGCCCCTAATTTTTCTTCGATTAATTTAACTCCTTTATAACCAATTTGGTTCCACGCTTTATCGGTTATGATACCAGGTAAAATAATGGCTACTTTGAAAGGATTTTGGATTTCTGTTGTAGTAGAAGTAGAGGTGTCTGCTGTTGTCGAAGTGGAATTATTGTTATTTCCGCAAGCTTTTAAAACTAAAGTTCCCAGTAAAGCTGAGGAAAAATATAAAAATTGTCTGCGCTTTAATTGTGATTTCATGTTAATTTTATTGTGCTTAAAATACTACCAATACGTTGAAAAGGAAAGAAACGAAAAATAGCATGACCAATGACATTTTTTTGTGGCAAAAATCCCCAAACATGGGAATCATTACTATTATTTCGATTGTCTCCCATCACAAATAAATAGCCTTCAGGAACGTCTACAGATTGTAAATTATAATGAGGTGGTTGTAAAATATAATTTTCTTGAAGGGGTTGATGATTAACATAAACTTTGCCTTCTTTAACTTCAATAGTATCTCCTCCTTTGGCAATAATTCTTTTAATAAAAGCTTGCTCTTTTTTATACCCTTGCAGTTGTAATTGCATGGGAGGTTCAAAAACAATAATATCTCCTGGTTGGGGAGGATGAAAATAGTAAGAAACTTTCTCAATAACTAGACGGTCGCCAGTTTCTAAGGTGGGATACATAGACTCAGAAGGGATGTATCTAGGTTCAGCAATAAAAGTCCGAATAATTACAGCTAAAATAACAGCAATTACTAAAATTTGTGCATTTTCCCAGATAGTTTGCCAAGCATTATTTTTTGAGTTTGATGCTGAGTTGGATTGTTCTTTTTCGTGATCGATGGTCATAAAAATAATTGGAGTCTTTTAAAAATTATAACGTTTTTTTATTTGATGAGTTATCCCCTTAATTATTATTATTGATTCAGTTGTTTTTTAGCTTGTTGCCACAGCTTTTCTAAGTCTTCTAAAGAATAATCAGTTAGAGGGCGATCAGCAAAATTTTCCATTTTAGAAAGACGTTGAATAAATCTCTCATTAGTTCCTGATAATGCTTCTGAAGCATCTAAACCATACCACCGGGCTATGTTAATAATAGTAAATAATAAATCTCCTAATTCTGATTGTTGATGAGCTTTGTTTTCGGTTTCTAATGACTCTTTAAACTCTGTTAATTCTTCAGAAAATTTTTCCCAAACTCCGTCCACATTTTCCCATTCAAAACCAGCTTTTGCTGCTTTTACTGATATTTTACTACTGGCCATTAATGGGGGTAAAGTACGATGATAACGATCTAATTTTCGACTCAATAATTGCGCCATTTCTGGGGTTTCTCCTTTTTCTTTTGCTTTAATTTTTTCCCAATTTTGACGAACTTCTTCGCTATTTTCAACTTCTAAATTATCAAACACATGAGGATGACGACGAATCAATTTTTCTGTGATACCTTGTGCCACTTCTTGTAGACTAAAATAACCGTAATCTTCGGCTATTTGTGCTTGTAATACCACTTGTAATAATAAGTCCCCTAATTCTTCCGCAATCGCCTCTTGATCCTCACTTCTAATAGCATGAACTACCTCGTAGGCTTCTTCTATTACATAGGGTATCAAAGTTTGGGGAGTTTGAGCGAGATCCCAAGGACATCCCCCGTCAGGCGATCGCAGTTTTGCTACCACATTAATGAGATGGTTTAATGCTTCTAATATAGCGTGATAGGTTTGCATTTGAGTCGTCTTAGAGTTAGACATAGATAGTAATAATAAAACTTACTTATCTATTATTAACCAAGTTGGCATTTTTTTCAATCATTATTAGTTAATCTATTTAATTTACTTAGTCGCTTCTTCTAGCTTAGCTTGAGCAAATTCCAATAATTGTTGTGCTTCTTCGTAAGCAGTGGTTCCTGTTTGTACTTTTGTTAATTGTTCCATGTTTCCTTGCATTTTACTGATAAATAGTTTTCGTTCATTAGGTTCAACTCCATTAGCAAATTGTTCTTGTAGATTTTGGATACTTTTTTTAGCTATTTCTAAAGCTTCTATTGATTCCTTTTCAGCTTTGCTGCGGAGTTTTACAACACTAGAATTGGTTTCATATTCTGCTAATAAGCGTTGGGTTTCTAAATAACCGATATCATCTTGAGAAATAGTTTCTAAGCGATTAATCGCTTGTTGCCAAAGTTGTTGACATTCTTGCCATTTATCGACAGAATGGGGAGGATTTTCACATAGTTTTGTGGCTGATAAAGAGAAGTTTTTGGCTGCGGTGATCATCGTATTGGTTCTTTCTTTTTCTGTTATAGTTTCTGTTACAGATTGAAAGTCTCTTTGATAACCATCTAATTTTGAACTCACTAAAGTCGCTGCAAAAGTTTGAGGGGGTAATTGTTGTAATTCATCTAGAGATTTCTGCCAACTTGTTATAATAACTTGTTTTTGTTCAGGTTGGGTTGCTTGTTGGTATTTTTGTTTGGCTTGTTGTAAATTATTTTCTGCTTGTTGATAGGTATTAAAAGCATTTTTTTGTTGAAAAATAATGGCTTCCATCCTACCTATTTGCTTTCTAGCTGTTTCAAATTCATCAATAGTAAACTGCCAACTACAACTAAACATTTCACAGTATCTTTTAGGTTCATAACCAATGAACCAAACTGGTAATTTATCTAAATTTTCTTGCGCTAGTTTAACCTTTTCTTCCCCTAATTTGATATCATCGAAACTAGAAACATGATTAATAAGTTGGTCTGCTTGTTCTACATGAGCGATGGCTTCTCGATAATGATGATCCATCTTAATATAACTGGGTAATAGTAACAATGGGGCAACTTTTGAAACGGGACGACGTATCATAGGATAGGGTAAGTTGACTAGATAAATAAGTCCCATTAAACCCGCAGTGGTAACCGTTGTAATACCCAAACCCCAAGTAATTAGTTTTAGTTTCATAATTGATAGTAATTAGTATCCTCATCATGAGTATTCCCAGTATTGATAAATTTATTATCATAGAATTAATCTTATTAACCATAATATTCCTGCAAAACTACTTAAACTAATGGTTAACCAATCACCCCAGTTTACATATAAAGTTTGGGTATTTCTAGGATAAATTATCCCTTGATGTAATTGATAAGTATTTATATCTGATATCCACAAAGTATCCCCTTTTGGGTTAATAATAGCAGAATAACCAGTATTAGTTGCTCTGGCCATCCATCTATCAGTTTCAACGGCACGAATAACATCTTGTGCGTGATGTTGTGCGGGCATAATTTGACTATAATGGGCATTATTAGAAGCCGTTATAATGAACTGTCCACCAGCTTTTGTTTGACGACGAAAATGCTCACTAAATGCAGATTCATAACAAATTCCTGTGATTGCTTGACCAAAAGGTGTATTAAATTTTTGAGCAGTTTTTCCTGCTATTAAATGACTGTCTAAAGGGGATAATCTATCAATTACTTTACCTAAAATATACTCAAAAGGAATATACTCACCAAGAGGAACTAATTTCACTTTATCAAAACGACTTACTATATTTCCGGTTTTGTTAATCATAAATAGACTATTAGTATAACTGGTGTTTTGACGACCAAAAGCTCCAAGAATAACAGGAATTTGTTGCTCTAAAATAGCACGATAAAAGGAACTATTTTTAATGATATAATCCAAATCAAAGGGTAAGGCTGTTTCTGGTGTTATGATTAAGTCAACGTTTTGATTACTCAGCTTTTGATATCCTTTGGTATAACCTTCAATAGCTTTTCTCCACCCTTCGGGATAGAGTTTTATGGTATTAGGAATATTCCCTTGAATAATACCTATATTGATTAGTTTGTCTACGCTATTATTTAATGGTTTTTTATATAAATAGAGTCCTCCTAAATGTAAGGCAAAAATTCCGAAAATTGAAGTCAAAAATACTAATAGAAATTGTGTCTTATTTTGATGATAAATTAAAATTGACTCTGCTAATAACCCATTAATTGCTACAATAGCTGCCGTTACAGTGGAATAACCTGATAATTTTGTTAATTGTAGAATGAGTAAATTGTTAGGACTTTGGGTATAAGATAAAGAAGTCCACCATAAAGCACCCTGATTCCAAAGTAATTCTAATAAACACCAAATAGCTACTCCAAAAATAACTCTATAAATAGCTGCTAAGAGATTATTATTTACCCCTAACTTTTTTCTAAATCTTTTTTTAATTACTGTTCCCTTACTCTCAATAAATAAACGAAAAATAACTGACCAAACTGTAACCAATATAGCTCCCCAAACAGTGATAAATAACCAGCAAAAAAGGGCAATTAATAAACTAAATATCCAAGGAACGCCCATCCAAGTCATGGGATGAATACCTGTGATCCAAAATAAAGCAAATCCATGATAAGCAAATCCCCAAACAAAAGCAATTACAGTTTTTTTATTAATAAAAATATTAGTAAGTAGTGACTTATTTTTAAGATAATTATTTTCATCAAATACAATCAATAACCATAAAGGAATCAACGCTATCCAAGCTAAATAAGAAGCAGAAAAAGGAGCCGTTGTTAACCCCATAAATAAACCACTTATAGCAGCTAATAAAAATTTCATAATTAGCAGTTAATAATTGATAGAAAGAATGACTAGAAAGTAGGGATCAACAGCCGTTGATCCCTACAATTTTTGTTATTTTTATTACAATGATTATTCATTATAAGCAGGAAACAAACTGCGAGGAAAATCTTGTGCTGATAGACAAAGATCCATCGCTTTAATTGGGTTTATATCGGTAACTTCCTTAGTTGTAGCAATGACACATTCAGAATAAAAACCAGGCCGTAAACTGGTACGACAGGAATTTAATAAAGTTAATAAGTTGATTTCTTCCGTATCGGTTTCTGGATCAACCTCTGCTAAACTGGGAACAGCGTGATAAATATCAGCGACACAGTTTCCTAAATCAATGGGTCGTCTCACTTGAAAACACGCTCTTACAGAGTCATTTCCATTGATAGGGGTTGCGTTTCCTATCATACTGACACATTCTGATAATTCTTTGGGAATTAGTGCATCAGAACAAGCAATGGCCGCATCTTCTCCTGATACATCATATTTTTGCAGTTGCGTCACACATACACTATATTGGTTCCAGTCTCCTGCTGCTTTTACAGGAACTGTAAACAGTAATAAACCAACAGAAACCGGAAACACTCCTAACCCACGAAATAAACGATTTAATGACATGATCATAACGGTTCAAAACAGTATCAAAACCCAATAGAGAAATCACTTGGATTTTAACAAAAGATTGGATTAAGTTGCGGTTATAGCTCATAATTCTCGTCAAACCACTGACGAGTCATCGGTTGTTCAATGATTAACCCTTCTCCCCCCAATAATTCTAAGGGTTCTCCGTCAATGGACAACCAAACTTTAGCATTAGCATCTAAACTGGTAGTGGTGTACAACAATTGCCCTAAGCGTCCTATCATAGATGCACTGCCGCCTCCTGTGGTAAATTCAGAAGAAAGATTAAGATGAACCCCTTTATCATCTAATTTAAGGCTTAATAGCTTGGTTTGTGAAGGGATGGTGGTGTCGTTTTCAGAACGCTGAGGTCCCGATAATAAGCGTTTAACCACAGTTTCTAAGACCTCTTGATCCGTTAGAGACTTTGTCGCGGTTAAAGGACTACCCTCTAATTTCAAGCGATCGCCTGTAGCATCCAACCAGTAAACCTGTCCCCGTTGTTCAGTGTCAGAAGGTTGACTTACAGGACTTTCTGTGGGAGTTGGGGTGATCGGCTTAGGAGAATTTGTTAAACTATGGATAGCCCACCAAGTGGCCACGGTTCCAGTGCTTAACATTGCTGCAATAATTCCAGCAATAAAGCCAATAGAGGAACGATTTTGACGATTATTATCTTGCATATTATTTTCCTCTTATCTTTTTTTATTCTTCACGACGATTCTAGCGTAGATAACAGTTCCTCGCTTGATAAGTCTTAATGATTAACGACTAATTATCTTTGGCCGGATCAAGGCGAAAAAATGCAGCAATATCCAAGGTTTTCTCGTCCATATTTAGCTGCAAAATTCGCACCAAAAATCCCTGATCAGCAAAAATATCCAAGGTTAATCTATCACTAATCCCCGCAACTAAGATATTAGCAAATCTTGAAGACAATTTTCTCTCATTAATAATGGCGCTGAGATCGGTTAATTTAATCTTTTTCCCTTGTTCTATTTCAAAACCAACTTCTGCTGCGATCGCTAATTGAGTAGGGGGTTCTCCTTCTTCTGCTTCTTGTTCTAATTCTATTTCTAATGCTAGGCGATTTTCTGCCATAAAATTAACCTGTAATTTTAAAATTTTAAACCTCGGTGCTTCGGGAGGTAAAATGGTATTAACTAAGCCTTGTAATTGTTCTCTAATACTATAAGCTTCTAAAGCTGAATTGAGATCCTCTTCTTTAATAACCAGACGAAACGCACCTTGAAAGGGTTTATTCAAAGAAGATTGGATACTTTTGATACCTGCTAAATTTTGAATTTGATTAAGATCAACATCAATGGTATCAGTCTCTAAATCTAAAGTATCTATCCTTAAATTTTCAATAATTTCTAGTCCACGACTAGCAATACGAATGCGATCAATTTTCCCTGTAATGGGTTGATAACTGGGAGTATTATCAATCCTAACCGCTAACTCTTCTACACTAGCAACTTGAGACCGTAACTGTTCAGCTACCACAGTATCAACCACAACCCCTAAAGGAGAAAGGATTGTGATCAAACTCGACAAAAAAATAGTAAAAACTTCCATAAAACTAAATAATTAAATTCATTTTTGTAGCGAGTAACACAGCATTACTCATCTAAAATCCATTCGGAACTTTTTTCTCCTAAGTCTAAAGGAATACTCACTGCTTTTCCCAGACGAGGACGTTCTTTTGTGGTTTCCAAATAGTTAATAATTTGTTGTTGACTTCCCCAAGCGGTTAGGTAGTTGGCGATCGCATTCAAGTGTTCAAAATATTCTTGTTCAGTCATGGGAAAAGATGCTTGTTCAAGATATTTCCACATCACCTGACAAAAAATCTTACCTTTGACTTTTCTTAACTGTATGTCGTAGGAGCGACCCCATTTACTGTACAATAGTTCGTGCAAGTCTTGTCCTGTCATGCGTGTTTTCTCCCTTCATTGTTAAACTTCCCTGTAGTCAACATTGTGGTTAAATAAGGAACCCATAGGTACACTTATCCTAGGGTTTAAACTTTCTTCCTCTTCATAATAATTTATAAGTCATTATACATTAAATACAGTTAAATCTAAACCATCAAACCCTTTTAAAAAGTCCAAAAGTTTTGTAGCCATTTTGTTTACTCCTCCTGAAACATTAGATTCTATATTAATGGGAATAACGGGGTCATGGAGAGATAAACGTAATAATAACCAGCCATTTTCATCACTAGATTGACAAGAAATTCTTACCCCTTCATAATTGTTAGGAACAAGTTGCCAATTTTCCTGAGTTGTTGTAAATTCTTTTAATTTTTCTATGACTTGATTGCCATAATCTTTAAAACTTTCTGTGTTAATTTTTAATCGAAACTCTTTACTTTCTTTGGGTTCTTGTAGCTTCGTAATTAAATCAGTTAAATTTTTCCCCTGTTGTTTACATTTTGCTAATTCAATTAATAGTTTCGTGACCAAATATGCCCCATCATCAAGAAAATAGTTTTCTTTCATCGCCCCATGACCAGAAGTTTCAATCGCTAACCATGATTCTTGTCCTTCCTCATTCAATCTTATTGATTCATTAATAACATTTTTGTAGCCTCTTTTAAAGCGATGATGAACCCCTTTTAATTCTTCTTCAATAAAGGTAGTTAACCCATCGGACGTAATAGAATCTGTGACAATAGCTGAACCTGGATGTTCTTGCAAAATAACGGCAGAAATCAAAGCAATTAAACGATTTCGATTCAATTCTTTACCAAAATTATCAACAGCAGCCCCTCGATCTACATCCGTATCAAAAATAATACCAAAGTCCGCTTTATTATCAATAACTGCTTGACAAATAGACTGCATCGCTTCTTCGTTTTCAGGATTGGGAATATGATTAGGAAAAGTACCATCAGGGTCTAAAAATTGACTGCCTTCTGTATCAGCACCCAAGGGTTTGAGGACTTTTTCGGCATAAAATCCTCCTGCACCATTACCTGCATCAACAATAATTTTTAATCCTTTTAAGGGCTGTTCAAAATTATCCAGATGGTTCACCCCTTCCCTAACTTTTTTGACTAAACCTTCAGCATAAACGGTAATAAAATCATAATTTTTTATACTTCCTTTTTCTATTGCTGTTGGAAAATCATTCTTTTCCGCTAAACTTAAAATCTCGGTAATATCCCCTTTATTCAGTCCTCCCTCTTTGGTAAAAAACTTTAAACCATTACGATTAAAAGGGAGATGACTCGCCGTTAACATAATGGCTCCATCGCAGCTTAACTCTGGACTAATGGTACTCATAAACATAGCAGGAGTTGAGGCAATCCCAAAGTCATAAACTGTGCTTCCTAATAAACTAATTCCTTCGGTCACTGCTGATAGTAAACTAGGACCTGATAAGCGACTATCTCGCCCTAAAGAAATCGTTAATTCTGAGGGATTTTTAGCCAATTTTTTTCCTAACCAACTTATAAAAGCTTGACCCAAAATTTTAGCCACTTCAGGGGTTAAATTAACAGTTTCATCAGCTATTCCTTCTAAAGCAACTCCCCGTATATCTGAGCCATTTTGTAGTTTTTTCCAGTCAAACTTTTGCATCATTATTTTTTCAATAAACAACTCTGGTGTCATTTTAAACCTTTAAGCTGCTGATTTCAACAGTTTTTACTTTGTCAAGGTCAGTCAATAATTTGTAATGATCTGAAAAATAATTTTGGACATTGACCCAATTAAGTTTTACATTTTATTAATATGAGGTTATAAATGGAAATTGGATAGTTAATTAAGTGACAGTTTTTTAAACATAAAATGGACATTATTCCTGTTTTAAACCCCATTCTTACTGATGAAAGTGAGTTGATGCCAGATAGTTTGCTGGGGGATGATAATTATGAAAACAACAATACAATTGAAACGGCATTCGATTTATCTACCCAAGAACAGACCCTTTTGAGTGAGATAAATGGATTAGGAATAGCCTTAAATGATGACTTTTTTGAGATTGAAGTAACCAATCGTTTTCTTGACCTTTCTGTTGACCTATTTTTCGACACTTCCCAAAGAAATCTTGATTTACTTCTCTTCGATGCTACGGGGACACAAATTGCTGCCTCAACGTCTTTAAACGATAGGGAATCCATCGATCTTATCCTCAAAGAACCAGGAACTTACTATGCCAACGTGACCTCTGGGGAGGGAACTTTCTCAGGAAATACCTATGACTTACGATGGGATGACGTTCTTTCCAAGACCATCGTTCGCACCTTTGATGGGTCCTATAATAACCTAGATAACCCTGACTATGGAAAAGCCCATATCCAACTATTGCGCTTGACTTCTGCTGCTTATGAAGACGGGTTATACCAACCCAGAGGCGGTGGCTTAGATACCCCTTTAACCCTTCCCAGTGCGCGAGAAATTAGTAATGCGGTTGCTGATCAACAAGGCCAGTCCATTCCTAACAATTCTCATCTGTCGGACTGGTTTTGGCAGTGGGGACAATTTATTGATCATGATATTGTTTTAACCGAATCTGCTCATCCCTTAGACCCCTTTAACATTTCAGTACCAGGAGATGATCCTTTATTCGGACAACCCATTCGTTTAAATCGTTCCGTTTACGATACCAGTACGGGAATTGAGTCCCCTCGTCAACAGCTTAACGAAATTACAGCCTTTATTGACGGGTCAATGGTTTACGGTTCCAATGAAACCATGGCCAACGCCTTACGCACCCATGATGGCACAGGAAAACTTTTAACTAGCGTCGCTAGTAATGAAGAAGTTTTACTACCAACCGATGCTGATGGTAACTTCATGGCGGGAGATATTCGTGTTGGGGAACAACTGGGATTAACTGCCGTTCACACTCTCTTTGTTAGAGAACATAACCGTCTCGCAGAAAAAATTAGCCAGGTTTTAGATCATGGCCATGGTAAAAAAACAGCCCAACTGACACAACTTTTTCAAGCCTCAGAATTAAGCAGAGATGACTTTATCTATCAATCTGCCCGTCGTTTGGTGGGGGCCGAGATTCAAATTATCACCTATAAAGAGTTTTTGCCTTTGCTGGTTGGGAAAGATGCTATTGATAAGTACACCGGCTACGATGAAACGGTCAATCCTAGTATTAGTACAGAATTTTCGACTGCTGCTTTTCGGGTGGGTCATACCATGCTGTCTCCCCAACTCCTGCGGGTAGAAAATGACGGAACGGTGGAATCCATTGCCCTACGGGATGCTTTCTTTAATCCCAGTGAAATTCAAGCCAATGGGGTGGATTCTTTGTTAAACGGCCTCAGTTTGCAAAAAGCCCAAGCAATTGATAATTTTCTCACCGATGAAGTGCGTAACTTCTTATTTGGACCCCCTGGAGCCGGTGGTTTAGATTTAGCTTCCCTGAATATTCAACGGGGACGGGAACATGGTATTGCCGATATTAATACGGTTCGGGATGAATTAGGCTTAACGCCTTATAATGATTTTGATGAGTTGACCGGCGGTAATTTAGCCCTGTCTGAGACATTTGCCTCGGTGTATGAGTCCATCGATGATGTGGATCTGTGGATCGGTGGTTTGGCAGAACAACACGTTTCTGGGGGTGTGGTTGGAGAAACCTTCCAATATTTAATAGCCGATCAATTTACCCGTTTACGAGACGGCGATCGCTTCTGGTACGGGAATGATCCTTATCTTAAAAAGTTAAAAGGGATTCTCGGTAAGAGTATTGAGAATGTCAGTTTAAGCAATATTATCGAGGCTAACTCGGATGTGGATATTGTGGGTAGTGCTTTTAGGGTGCATCATGCTGTGGATATTTGACATACTCCACGCCCTATAAGTGCGTGGATTCTCCAAATATCACTGGTAAGTAATCAGACATAAATAAAGTGAACTGTCTTAAGAAATGTAAATTACTCCATAGCCTCTCCTCCTCTGCTTCCTCCGCTTCCTCCGCTTCCTCTGCTCTGGTAAGGGTTTCAAGAATAACTTAGCGGCATTCCTCCATAAACCCTCCTCCTCTGCTTCCTCTGCACCCTCTGTTTAACTTAAACGAGTAACGTTTATTTTTGTCCAGGTACTGAGTTGTGGAGCAAATAATCTCGTTTAGTTCTTGTCTAAAGTGTAACCTAGAGAGATAATAAAGCTAATTTTGAGCAAAAAATCTGATAGTTTGATCTCAGTGTTAACTATCGATTCATCTTTCTTTTAGGAGAACTCTAGGAAAAACTAACTATGTCTATTATCTTCCAACTTGTCTTAGCTGCGTTCGTTTTCTTTTCTTTTGTTATGGTCGTTGCGGTTCCCGTCGCTTATGCTTCCCCCCAAAACTGGGATCAGTCTAAGCCTTTATTGTACATTGGGTCTGCCATTTGGATTGGTTTGGTGTTGCTAGTGGCTGTTTTAAACTTTTTAGTGGTTTAATCATTACTCCGAGATCATTACTCCCCATCTTTAGTTATGCTGAAAGGTGGGGATTTTTTTGTAGAACATTTAAAAAAGTTAAGATAAAGAAATTCCCAAAAAATCCGCCATATATTTATTAACTAAGTGGGGTTTTTCCTGTTGCACCCAATGACTACAATTAGGGATATATTTAAGGGTTAAATCATTAACATAATCCTCGGTTCCATCGGTCAATTCTTTGCCTAAAGCAGTATCATTTTCTCCCCAGATCATTAAGGTAGGAATATCTAATTTCTTCCATGACTTTTGTAACGTAAACCCTTTTCTAAAAAAGCAACGATAATAATTAATCATAGCAGTTAATGAACCTGGTTTGGCTGCTGATTTTTTATAGGCTTGTATGTCTTCATCGGTAAACGCAGATTTATTGATCGCCATCTTAAGAAAAACAGATTCAATTCCCTTATAATTGTTCCACCGAAATAATAATTCTGGTAAATAAGGAAGTTGAAAAAAGAAAATATACCAACTTTTTATTAACTGTTGAAGCGTGCGCAATCCTTCCATAAACTTAGCAGGATGAGGAATATTTAAAACTATCAATTTCTCAACCATTTCAGGATATTCATTGGCAAAATACCAAGCGATCGCACCACCCCAATCATGACCCACTAAAATACATTTTTTATACCCTAAATTAGTAATAATACCAGCAATATCTTTAACTAACTCTGAGATACTATATAATTGAATTGATGGCAATTTATCACTATCATTATATCCTCTTAAGTCAGGGGCAATCACTCGATAATTGTTAGAAAAAGCAGTAATTTGATGTCGCCACGAGTACCAAAATTCAGGAAATCCATGTAACATCAACATCAAATTTCCTTCCCCTTCAGAAACGTAATGAAGTTTAACCCCATTAGTATAAACATAGTTGTGATTCCAATTCTTATTAATTAAAGACATGATAACTTTTTCTAAAACCTCATTGATTAATTATTAACAACTAATCCTATCTAATATAGCTTTAGCAATGACTTCTGCCCCATTTTTAGGCAATATTTTGCCAATTCTAGGAGGGATAGGATCTTGTTTTAAAAAGTCCCAATTTCCTTGAAAAAAGCTGTCTGTTTCAACAATTTGGTGATCAGCATAATTGGTTATTCCTTCTAATAAAAAAGGAGTTTCAGCAAAATCATTTCTCACTAAAGAAACAAGAGGAATATCTAAGCGCATGGTTTCGGCAAAAGTGCTAAATCCAGGTTTAGAAATAACCCGACCACATAAAGGCATAAAATCTACTGGACGATAGAAAGAATCTGTGATTTTAATGATATTATCTAACGGGGGTGCATTGCGATCAAAAGTAATAAATTGCCAGTCAGAAAATTGTGCTAAATTTTGATAAGGAATTTGTTCTAATCCTAACCCCCCAAAGGTTAATAAAATCGTTTTTTCTGGGGAAGCCGTTAAATTAAACTTGTCTTTTAAATCATCAAGATTATGACGAGGGTTTCCTCCCGTCAAGCCCACATCGGTGATAGAATTAAAAGCATTCATGGGTTCAGACATCGGCAGACGAAACAGGCGATCGCATTGTTGATAACAGTCTTTGATCCAGTTAACAATTGCTTGCCAATCTTCTCCCCAAGCTTCATAAATAAAATCCCAACCAAAATTACTCATCATGTAACAAGGTACCCCTGCAAGTTGGGCAATGGGTGCCATTAAGGGGGGAATATCGGCTAAAATTAAATCAACTTGATTGGTCTTAAGAAAATTAATTTCCCCTGCCATTAAAGCTTGACGTTTTTCATAGATTTCCTGAATTTTTTTCAGGGTTGCAGCCTTATCCATTTTAAAACTATCCGATTGAATCACCCCCACATCAAAGGCCAACGGACGATAAATAAAATTCCCTGAAATATAGGATTCTAACAACCATCTTGGGGCAGTGGTTACCATAATTAATAGACTATCAGGACGCAATTTTAGAATAGCATTCGCTACAGTAGAAATGCGGACTGCGTGACCAAAACCGTGGCCCGTTGCAGCTAAATAAATAATGGGTCTATCCCCGTTAATTAATTCACTCATTTGTCCAAATTTATGCCAAGTAAATTCTAAATTCTAAATTCTAAATTCTAAATTCTAAACTCTCCATAGCTTACCAATCTTTCGAGTTCACTTTGGGACGAATTTTTACTTTAACGAAGACGGCGGTAATATTATCATGACCATTGTAGCTATTAGCAAAGTCGATTAATTTCGTCATTCCTTTATCTAAAGATTGACTCGAACTCAGTAAAGGTAATAGATAAGTTTCCCAATGATCTTCTACTAAATCATTGTCACATAATCCATCAGAACAAAGTAGAAATAAACTGTCTTCTGCCAGGTCTAAAAAGCGAATATCCGGTTGTATGTAATTATTATCATGGGGACCTAACGCTTGGGTTAATTGATAAGCATCCGGTCTAGCATAGGCTAATTTAGGATCAACCCCATTTTGGATTGCTCTTTGTCCCACTTCGTGATCGACGGTGAGTTGTTGGACTCCTTTTTTGCGACTAATGGAATAAACCCGACTATCTCCCACATGAGCAACAGCAACCTTAGTCTGATCCACTAACATTAATACCAATGTGGTTCCCATGCGTCCGCTACCAGAACTGGCATTGCTTTGATTGACATCGTATAACTTTTTATT
>JASJDD010000066.1 GCA_030065735.1 Crocosphaera sp. | reverse complement strand
AAAGTTCTACAAATACGCTGCGGACACCAGTTTGCTTAGGGACACTTAGAAGTCTAAAAACTTCTGGGTGCCAATGAATCCCCAACTATAATCTGTGATTTAGTTGGGGTGTGTTCAAGAGGCAAAAAACACAATTTTCATGGGAATATCACAATTATCAATTATGAAATAGATAAGCAATTAATAAATTATTCTCTTACTTCAATTGTCAACTTTTTGATTTAAGGAACTTAATTTATCTTGAACCTTGTGTCGGATGGCAATTGACAGTTCCTAGCAAAATAAGTCAAGATATGAATACAACGTAAACCTTTGTAAAGTTTTGCTTAGATGTCAATAGAACTTCTGTCACTGGAAAACCTTCAAGAAATTGCGCGTCAATACGGGTATTGGGCAGTATTTATTGGCATTGCCTTAGAAAATACCGGAATCCCCATTCCTGGCGAAACTATCACCATTGTAGGTGGTTTTTTAGCTGGAAGCGGAGAATTAGGCTACTGGATCGTTTTAGGAAGTGCGATCGCAGGTGCAGTCATCGGCGATAATTTTGGTTACTGGATTGGCCGTTGGGGAGGTTGGCCATTATTAATTAAGGTGGGTGGTTTTTTTAACATCTCTTCCCAAAAACTAGAAGAAGTTAGGAAAAAGTTTAGTAAAAATGCAGCAAAAGCCGTCTTTTTTGGGCGTTTTGTTACGTTATTAAGAGTGTTTGCTGGTCCAATAGCTGGTATTGCCCAAATGCCTTATTATCGATTCTTATTGTGTAATTTGGGAGGGGCGACGGTTTGGGCGTTAATAATGGTAACGTTATCCTTTTTTGTAGGAAGATTAGTCCCTTTACCTCAATTAATTCATTGGATCACTCAATTTGGTGTTTTAGCTTTAATTGCTGTTATAGGATGGGTAGGGATGACATTGTGGTTAGAGTTGGGTAAACCTGGACTAGAAGGGAAAGACTAAAGGTTTTTTTAGCTAGGAAAAGCGTTAATGAAGTCAGAAGTTCCTCACTATGTTCCGGCGCTATCGCACAGAAGTTTTTTTTCTAATAATTTGATGGTTAAGACTTTCTACTTCTGACTTTGAGCGAAGCGATAATAAACTACCCTTAAACCCAGGAAGTTAACAAAATCCTTTTTAACCAATGGGGGTTTGATTAACACTGGAAGTAATTTGTTTAAATTTACGAATTAAACTGAGTGTTTTGTTGTAACCTATCTTGTTGTTTTGTTGTTGAAACTGATTAAGGGCGATTTTAAAATTTTGCCAGGCCATGTCTTTAAATCCCAAATTTCCAGCTATTATTCCTCGATTAATATAAGCGATGGTAAACTGAGGATTTAAGTTAATTACTTCGCTGAAATCTTGAAAAGCAGCCTGATAATTAGCTAATTTTTGATAAGCATAACCTCGCTGATAATAAGCTTGTTCATCCTTTGGATTTAAAATAAGAACATGGGTAAAATTAGCGATCGCTTGGGAAAATTTTTCTAGTTTTAAATAGGCTAACGCACGATCATAATAAATTAAAGTTTTATGTTTATGTTCTAAAGCATGATTATGATTCGTGTCTAAAGCTTGATTATAATTCTCTAAAGCTTGCTGATAATCACCTAATTTAGAGTAGACTAATCCTTGATTATAATAAGCACGATAATCATATTTATGGCGTTTAATGACTTCTTGATAAGCAGCTAAGGATTGAGTATAATTTTCAAGTCGATAATCGGCTAATCCTTTATTAAGATAAGCTTCAATATTCTCTGAGTTTATCTCTAAAGCTTGTTCACAGTCTTGTTTAGCTTCTTGATTATTATTTAATTGTAAATGGGCGAGACAGCGATTACTATAAGCAGAAGCAATTAACTGATTTTTATGATTAATAACTTGAGTAAATTCAATAATAGCTTCTTGATATTTTTGTTGATTTAAGTAATGAATTCCCTGATCGAAATTAGGAGAAATCGATAATTTCTCTGAATTAGGTGAAGAAAAACCTAAACAGAATAAAATAGCTGCAATTAACACAAAAAACTTGAAGAAATCCTTAACCAGATTGTTCATCATTTAATCTTTAACATAATAGATTGACTGACTTCGATCATGGTAGAAAAAATCTCAAAATTATTCCATAGACAAATGGTCAAAGATTAAGAAAACCTAATCATACTTTGTTTATTTTTAATTAAGACTGTCAATAATAAATTCAATGTTCACAAATTCTTGATGGTCTTATTCCTTGACAAAAAAAACATTATAATGTATAAATCTTATAAAATGTATTAAAAAAATAATTGCATTGACCCTTAGATCGGGTTAACGTTAGAAACTAACTGTGATCAGTTAATAAACAATATCATTTAGGACTATATTTAACTAATATGACAAAACCGACCTTATCAGTTATTATTCCTATGCGGGATAATGTTCCTCAAATTTGGATAGAAGCATTATCAAAAGTTGAGGGAAATGTTGAATTTATTTTAGTTTATCCTCCTGAAGTTCCCTTGCTGAGTAATCATGATTCTCGTATTCGTCAAATCACGAGTCCTTTAAGGGGAGAAGTAGTACAACGAATTACTGCTTTATTAAATGCGTCAGGAACCTATGTTTTATCTATTAATTGTGATGAATATTTATATCCCAAAATAGAAGCAGTCGTTATTGAATATTTTCAAAGATTTCCTAATAGTTATTTATTCAAACTCAGACAAAAGTTTTATCCCTATGGTAATCAAGAAAAACTATTAGAAGAATGGCAACCTTTTACTAATTTTTCAACTATCCAAGTCAGAAGAGGAGAAGATCGACATTTATCTACAACAGAAACCCTGCAAGAAATTCCTATTTCTCCCTTAGAAAACAAATTAGATTGGCTTTGTCTGATTAGAGATCGTAAAGATCATCATGGACCTCATCAAGAAAATTTTGACAAAAAAGTATGGAAAAATAGCTTAGTTCAAGAACAACTCAATGAGATCGTTAAACTATTTACCCTTTTTGGTCCGTTTAAATATGTTCCTTTTTGGTGTTCTGATCGATTACTAGGGTTATCGATGCAAGCTAAATTATATACAAAAGGTCTTGCGAAAAAAGGTGATATTATTGGACATATTTTACCCTTTCCTGAACAATTTAGAACAGAAAGTAATCCCCCAGAATTTGAGTACACTACCACCAATAGACGCTATGTTCTAGCTGAATGTTTTCTGCTGAAATTATATCCTCAGTATGGATATTTTTGGAATTTAGTTCTTGCTAGTCTCAAAAATTTAGTCAACCTCAAACTAGGAAAAGATAAATTAGCCAAAGTTATACCATTTTCTAAGAAGAGTTACCAGTGAAAAATAACTGCTAACTGGTCACTGGTCACTGGTAACTGAATCAAACTAAAAAATTTAGGGTCTCGATAGTTCAAACCCCCTCTAAGCTATGAGTCAAACGACTTTTATCCCATCCTTTTTCGTTTAATAAAAGCCAAGATTGAATTAAATCGGGTCCGTGTAATTCACCCATTAAACCAGCACGAAGCGATCGCATCACTAACCCTTTTTTCACTTTAAAGGTCTTAGTAACTTGTTTGATGATATTTTTAGCTTCATCTTCCGTTAGCTGAGAAGATAGTTGAATATTCTCTAAAACAGCTTGTAAGATGTCCTTAACGCCCTCTTGTTTCATTTGGGCGATAGCTTCTTCACTATAGTTTACCCTTTCCCCAAATAATAAGACACTTTCTTTAGCTGCATCCTTTAAACGGGTGAGACTTGGACCGATGAGGGTAGCCATTTGTTCTAACCAAGGGCGATCGCGGTCTACATTGATAGGATAACCGGCTTCTTGCCAATAGGGAACCAATAGATCAACTAATTCGCCTCCTGACATTTTATGTAAATATTGACTATTAATCCAATCGAGTTTGTCCCAATCAAACTTAGCCCCGGCCTTATTAACCCGTTCTAAACTAAACTGTTGGGCTGCTTCACTCAAGGTAAAAATTTCTTCAGTGGAGTCCGGGGGAGTCCATCCCAATAGGGTCATATAGTTAGCTAACGCTTGGGGTAAAAAGCCCATTTTACGAAAGTCATCGATGGAAGTTACCCCATCTCGTTTTGACAATTTTCGCCCTTCCTGGTTCAAAATTAGGGGAGTGTGGGCAAAGTCTGGCACCGTTGCCCCGAAAGCTTCGTACAAGAGAATTTGTTTAGCGGTGTTAGCGATATGATCTTCTCCTCGGATGACATGGGTGATTTTCATATCCATGTCATCCACCACCACGGCTAAATTATATAAGGGCTGTCCAAACGGTTGCTCAGAAGTCTCTGGAATACGGGCGATGACCATATCTCCACCGAGATCACTACCTTTCCAGGTGACTTTACCTCGGATCAGATCGTGCCAAACAATTTCGCGATGATCATCAATGATAAAGCGGATGACCGGTTTTCTCCCTTCTGCTTCTAATTTTTGCCGTTGTTCTTCCGTGAGATGACGATGACGGTTATCATAGCGAGGGGCTTGATTTTGGGCTTTTTGGGCCTCGCGCATCTGTTCTAATTCTTCTGGGGTACAGTAACAACGATAGGCGAATCCTTTGTCGAGTAAGGTTTGAATGGCTTGACGATACAGATCGAGGCGTTGGGTTTGAAAAAAGGGGCCTTCATCCCAAGTTAAGCCTAACCAGGCCAGTCCTGATTTAATATTTTCTGTATATTCAGGGCGCGATCGCTCTTGATCGGTATCTTCGACTCTGAGGATAAACTGGCCTTGGTGATGATGAGCAAATAACCAGTTAAAAACGGCGGTTCTGGCGGTTCCTATGTGTAAATTCCCTGTGGGACTAGGGGCGATACGAACTCTGACTGTCACAAAATTCTTCCTGTAGTCAATATTAGTGAGGTTCCCTACCCAAGTTTGAGGTGGGGTTTTTCAAGTTCAATTTATTATCATAATTGATTTTAGGTTAACTCATCAAGCAATTATTAAGATTGAATGTTTTACTTTAAACTTTTTTAAAGGATTTTGTCGATTTTTTGCTCAATCTTGCTTTTTTAATCTTTATGTAATTTTCAAGCTTTTCTACGCTGATAACAAGCTCAGTTAGATACAATGGAATTATCCCTACTTTCGAGTCAAGAATGATACCTAACATTTAATTTTTCATTGAAAAAAGTGATAACCAATGGGAAAATTTGGATGAGTCAACAGATTGAAAACAATAATATCTATCAAACCTACCAACAATACCAACAAGATGTAGAATACATTCATAGCATAGCGTGGCGAGTTGCCAGCACTATTTTTGTACAGGCTACTTTAACTGCTATTGTAACCGAAACTTTTTATAAGCTGTCGGTTCGATATTATGTACAAAAATGGTTGGTTAAAGGATGGATAAAAAAGAGAAATAGGGACAATTGTGGTTCAATCATGCGTTATCTTCAATTATGTACTGGTTCAGGGGATGGTTCAACCCTTTATTCTCTTCCTTTTCAACAACTATGTGGTCAAATTGATAATGCTTTGCGGAATCAACTAGAATCTGGAGATATGCGTTTAATCGAAATTTTTGCTAATAATGCAGCCTCAGAAGACTTAGAAAGATTGGCATCTAAAAACCTTCAACGTTTATCAGAAGAAGAACACAAAGATACCATGTTAGCGGAAGAAAGAGTTGCTTATTATCTAGAGAGGGGACTAGATGATCTGCAAATTACGTTAGCAAAAAACTGGCTCAAAATAGATTATATTTTCTCAATTTTAATTAGTTTTTTTATTTTAGAATGTTTGTTAACCCCCACGACTGATATTTCCTTTGGAACGAATACGAACCAGAATATACTAAATTTATTAATTTGTCTGATCTCAGGGTTTTTAGCTCCTACAATTCGTGAGTTTGTCCTCAATATGATTTATAAAAAATGAAAGAAGCTAATCAAAAAAATAAACTCATTACTTTACGACGCAATAACTATTTTATTGCTGATAAAGTTAAAGGAAAAACTATCATAAATTCTAGAGAAATTATTATTCTAATTCATGGCTACAATGTATCAGAGGAAGGAGCCAAAGAAGCTTACACAAAATTCCAGGATAATTTTGATTTCTATTGTAAAAAAATGTCGGCTTTAAATCAAGTTATTTATTGGTTTTTATGGCCATCGGATAAAGCCAATAAACTTGATAGTATTGTCTGTTATTATAAAACGGTTCGAGTAGCGAAAATTTGTGGGAAAAAGTTAGGAGAATATTTAAACAAACTACAACTTAAGTCTTCAAATAATCAACCACCTCGTATTATATTAATAGGACATTCTTTAGGCTGTCGCTTATTACTGGAAGCTTTAAAAAGAACCAAAAAAGATAATAAAAACTGGGAAATTTTCTTGATGGCTGCTGCTGTTCCTGTTAACTTAATTGAAGCAGGTGAATTGCTTGATCTCAAAAGAGATACTAGAGAAAACTATAATATTTTATATTCAAAAAATGACCTTGTTTTAACAGTAGCATTTCCTCCCGGCCAAAGATTAGCAGGAGAAGGATCATGGGAAGCTGTCGGCTTAAAAGGAAACCCCAATTCTGGGGTTTGGTCTAAAAGAAAAGAAGTCAGCTATGATCATAGTGGTTATTGGAAAGGAGAAGAGGCTGCCGAATGGATTTCCCTGCAATTAGGTGTTTTTAAAACGACTTCAAGAAAAGTCAAAACAGATCGGCCTTCTCTTACTTCTAGAAGTAGGGATATAAGTTGGAGAACCATTGGAGAGAGGGAGAGAAAACTCTACTCTCGGTCGTTATTGATCTAAGCTCTTTCAACTAAAAACGGCAAAGATAAGCGATAGAATATCCATCCCAACAATGTAGTCATCAAGGCCGCAACACTAGCAAGCCAAAACCCTGATATGTTAGAAATATCTCCAGTGGTTATCAATTCTCTTGTGGTTACTAATAGGGGCGTAACGGGATTAATAGCGACTAAAATTGCCCAGATCCCACTTCTAGGCTGAGGATAAATCACAGGAGTCACAAATATCCAGATCTGAGTCACAAAACCAATCCCTCTATTGACATCACCATAGAGACAAGCAAAAGGAGCAAGCATTAACCCTACCCCTGTACCAAACAGTAGCAAATGGATGAAGGCAACTGGAGCTAGGATAATGGTCCAACTTACCCCGACTTTAAACCAGACAAACAAGAAAACAATGGGAATCAGTTGAATGAGAAAATTAAATAAAATTTGTGCTAATTTCGATATAACAAAGGCTTCTGGAGGGACATTCAATTTCATCAGCATTCCTTTGGCCGTTCGAGCGGCACCCATGGTACCTTTGAATGTCTGGATAAAGGTTTGCCAAAGAGTCATACTCAGAGCAACAAAAACAGGATAGGGAATCGGGGTTTCTCCCAGATTCAGGATTTTTGCTTGTCTAAGAAAGGTTAAACCGATGGCACTGACTAAAGGAGGAATGAAAATCCACAGTATACCGAGGATAGACTGACGATATTGAGCTTGAATATTCCGTTGAAATAGTTGCCACGCTAATTCACGAGAAGCAAGCAGATCGTACCACATTTCTTTTAAGAACCGAATCGGGTGCCTGACGCGACTGTCTGGTTCATAAACCACAACAGGCATCAATTTTTTATGTTTATCTTGGGGTTGGTGGGGTTTGACTTCGCTCATGATTAGACCCTAAATACTCCTAAAGCATTGCAATAGTTTTATCATATAACTTTACATTGTGAGAAAATGTCAAGTTCATTGATGGCCTAAACTAAAAAACGAACTTGACCTCCTGCCTCCTTCAAGACCTTAACCCATTGATGAGTACAATCATGTTGAATAAAAGTGCTATTTTGTCAATTTTATTGATTTTTATCCCTTTATCCCTAGGATCTCAATACCTAGAATGGGGAGCAACCCTTACCTTCGTTACAGCAGCGTTAGCTATTGTGCCATTAGCCGCCTTTATGGGCCAGGCCACAGAGGCCATCGCTGTGGTTGTCGGTCCGAATTTGGGAGGGTTATTAAATGCAACTTTTGGCAATGCCACAGAATTAATTTTGGCGTTAGTCGCCTTGAAAGAAGGGTTAATTGGTGTGGTCAAAGCTACGATCACAGGCTCAATTATTGGCAATTTATTATTAGTGGTGGGCTTTTCTATGTTGTTAGGTGGCCTTCGCTATAAGGAACAGCAATTTCAATCAGTGGCCGCCCGTGTTAATGCTTCTTCCATGAATTTGGCTGTTATCGCTATTTTATTACCCACGGCGGTTCAATATACTTCCAGTGGCATTGAAGAACAAACGTTACAAAATTTATCCGTTGCTGTAGCGATTGTTTTAATTTTGGTCTACGGGTTAACCTTGTTATTTTCCATGAAAACCCATGCTTATCTCTATGATGTTGGTATGGCGGCCGAAGAGGAAACAATGGAAGAACAAGGCCATAAGATTAATCTCAGTAAATGGGTGATTATTCTTTTATTGGTTACTGTTGGGGTTGCAGTAGAATCAGAATTATTGGTCAATTCTTTAGAAGAAGCGACCTCATCTTTGGGGTTAACGGCTTTATTTACTGGGGTGATTTTATTACCCATCGTCGGTAATGCAGCAGAACACGCTACGGCGGTTACTGTTGCGATGAAAAATAAAATGGATTTGTCTATGTCAGTGGCGGTAGGCTCAAGTTTACAAATTGCTCTATTTGTTGGGCCGGTTTTAGTCATTGCTGGTTGGTTTTTGGGACAACCGATGGATTTAGATTTTAACCCTTTTGAATTGGTAGCTGTGGCTGTAGCTGTATTAATTACTAATTCGATTAGTTCTGATGGTCGTTCTAATTGGCTAGAAGGAACGTTATTATTAGCCACTTATGCAGTTATTGGGTTGGCTTTTTATTTCCATCCTGTGGTTGATGGACTTGGATAATTAATAACTTTGATAATTAATAATAACTAATCATGACACAGTTAAAAGCTTTGATTTTTGATGTAGATGGCACCTTAGCAGAAACAGAAAGGGATGGCCACAGAATTGCCTTTAATCGTGCTTTTGCTGAGGCAGATGTAAACTGGTATTGGTCAGAAACTCTCTATGGAGAATTATTGGAAATTTCTGGGGGAAAGGAAAGAATTAACTACTATCTACAACAATATCATCCTGAGATCAAGGAAAATTTAGAAACCTTAATACCACAGCTTCATCAAGCAAAAACAATTCATTATCGTCAGTTATTATCATCAGGAGAAATTCAATTACGTCAAGGAGTGAAACGCTTAATTGAAGAAGCTTATTATGAAGGTATCAGACTAGCGATCGCTACTACCAGTACCTTACCAAATGCCTTAGCTTTATTGGAAAAACACTTAAATCCTAATTGGTTTGAAGTGATTGGTGCTGGTGATATTGTTCCTCATAAAAAACCCTCTCCTGATATTTATAACTATGTCCTAGAAAAGATGAATTTAGATGCAAAAGAATGTTTGGTTTTTGAGGATTCTTTTCACGGTTTACAAGCTGCTTCGGAGGCTAATTTGAAAACTGTTATTACTTTACATGATTATACAAAAGAGCAAGATTTCTCCTTAGCTAGTTTGGTTTTAAATCATTTAGGAGAACCAGATAATCCTTTTGAAATCATCAAAGGTGATCTTAAAAGCCAAGGCTATTTTGATTTAGAAATTGCTAAAATTTTAATTGATTCGGAGTAGTTATTATGGGATTTTATTCTGATATTATTTTTCCTTGGGGAATTGACTTAATGATGTCTGGTTCCCCTTTTTCTGAGTATAGAAAAGAATTATTAAAAGATATCTCAGGAGAAGTTCTAGAAATTGGTTTTGGAACCGGCTTGAATCTTGCTTATTATCCTGAAACGGTAACTAAACTAACAGTTATTGATCCCAATAAAGGCATGAATCGTTATGCAAAAAAAAGGATTGAAGCTAGTGCTATTCCTGTTGAAAATAAAGTTTTAGGAGGAGAAAATTTACCGATGAAAGATAGTCATTTTGATACAGTGGTGAGTACCTGGACATTATGCAGTATTCCTAATATTGAACAAGCATTATCGGAAATTTATCGCGTCTTAAAACCAGGAGGAAAATTCTATTTTATTGAACATGGATTAAGTAATGAAACGAAGATTCAAGTCTGGCAAAATCGCTTAACTCCGCTACAAAAAATTATTGCTGATGGGTGTCACTTGAATCGTAACATGAAACAATTAATTCAAACTCAGTTTAATCAGGTTGAGATCCAAGAATTTTATGCTTCAGATATGCCTAAAATTGCAGGGTATATGTATCAAGGTGTTGCGACTAAAAATCCTTGAGAATCAGAGTTTTAACTGGATTTGATTGGTTAAAATTCTGCTTAAGATTTCGGTTTTTAAGAGGAATTATTATTAACTTCATCTGCAACGGTTTTAAAATAATAAGCAGTCACAGCAGTTACCAAAGTCCCTAAAAAAGAATAAAGGGTTTTAGCGGTATCATCGACCAGTGTTACAGCAGTTTGGACTTTCTCAAGTTCTATAGGAGTATTTGAATCTACAAGATAGTTAGAAAACTTAACAGTAGAGATTAAATGATAAACGATAGTAAAGATAAGGACGGCCCACAACGCAACAGCTAAGATAGAAGCTATCCAATTATTTCTATTTTTACGGTTTTCAGAACCGATAGCTTTCAAATCGTCAATAGTTTGAGGTTGTGAATCATCAGATTTGTCAATAGTATATTCCTTGCTCGCTGCTGATTCAATATCTACCAATTTTTTTTCATGGTTTGAAGATTGATCTGAAGACATTCTTAAAGGGTTATCTCTTGTGTTTCTCCATCTGTTTCTAAGAGGATACGCCCTCTTTTCGATTTTTGTAGCCCTGCATACAATTTCATAAACAGAAGTCCTTTTTGCATAACCTCCTCTTCTGAAATCTTCAAATCTTTGGCTAGTTTTCTTATTAAAGTGGATGAATTTTCGCCAGCAACGAATTCAAGAGTATTTTTCTTTGTCATTTCTGCTTTCACCCTGTTACTACCAACATTCTATCATACATCAGATTATAAGATATATTTACTCTTTCCTATAGCAAACCCAATCAGTTTCCCTTCTTGACGACGTTGATCAATCACTTTACGAGACATTCCTAACGTCTCAAAAATTTCCTCGCTATTAACACTGCTTCTAATAGCTGGTGCTTGATCTTTAAACCCCTATTTTTGGCTTCAGTAAGAGGATCTTTTGGTGTCAATAACTTAAAATCCTTTACTGTATCTTTCCATACATCGCCAATCGCTGTTTCGAGAGAGATTTTTTCCATCGCTAGCCTTTTCAACCTTCAATGATGGTTTTTCTCAATTCTACACTAAAAAGTCATGAAAAGCAAGATTTTGCAGTTTAAGTTATGCTTTTACAATTTAAGTTATGGTTAACTTTCAATTAATTATCCATTGTTATTTCACTCAACGTTAACAAAATTGCTTTACATATAGTATAATCTATAGATAGTTAAATAATTGTCAAAGGATCAAGGTTAGACCTTGTAAAATATGAAACTAGGGGAAGCACTGGAAGCTGTTAATCAAATTATGCTGTCCAAACACGGAAAACAGTTAAGTGATGCTGAAACTGTTTTATTTAAAGGGTCTTGGCAAGGCTTAACCTATGATGACATGGTGAAAGGCACACAATATGAAGCAAGTTATTTCAAGGGTGATTTAGGTCATAAGTTCTGGAAAGAATTGTCAGACGCTTTAGGGGAAAAAGTTAGTAAGCGAAATTTTAAGGAGGCGATCGCAAGATTCCAAGCAGAATCAGAAGCTAACTCACATCAAACGATACTTGTACCAACAAATGAAAGAGTCAATATCAATTATTATGTTGAAAATCCTAGCCTGGAAAAAACAGCTAAGCAAGAAATACTTAAACCTGGTTGTTTATTGAGAATTAAAGGTTCCCCTAAAATGGGCAAAACAACATTATTGTCCCGTTTAATTAACTATGGTAAAAAGCAAGGATTAAGGGGAATTAGCTTATCTATGAGTTTAGGAGAAAAAGAGGATTTTAGCTCCTTAGATAAATTTTTGCAGTTTTTTTGTGTTAGTGTTGCTCAAATGTTAGGGTTACAAGACAAATTTAAACAATATCAATGGAAAGAACATCCAGGAAATAGTAAGCTAAAGGCAACAGGCTTTTTTGAACAGTATGTATTATCTGATAATGAACCACCTTTAATATTAGGATTAGATGAATTAGATAAATTATTTGAACCTGAATATGTAGAAGTTGCTGAGGGGTTTTTATCTATGCTCAGAAGTTGGCATGAAACCGCAAAAATTAATCCAACTTGGCAAAAGTTAAGGTTAGCTTTAGCTTATATTGGAGACTATACTGGTTTAGATATTAATCAATCTCCATTTAACACAGGGATACATCTTGAATTAAAACAGTTTAATGATGCACAAATAGAGGAATTGGCAAAACAATATAAACTTAAACTAGAGCCAAATGATATTGATAAGCTGAAAGCTTTGATAGGGAGCCATCCTTATCTAATTAATTTAACCTGTCAACACCTTTCAACTAAAGCAGAGAATCTTGATGAGATTATCAAAAAAGCATCTACAAAATCAGGAATTTATAGTGAGTTTTTACGACAACAATTCTCCGTCTTAAGACGAGACGAAAATAAAGAATTATATAAAAAATTTCAAGAAATTATTGAAAAACCAGAAGAAGCAACATTAAACTTTGATGAAATTACTAAATTAGAGGATTTAGGATTTATTAGACGCAAGAACGAAAAAATAGAGCCACGATGCAATTTATATCGTTTATACTTTGAAGAGAATCTAAAGGGAATACAATGAATAGAGCAGTTGAACCTCCCTATGACTATAAAGTAGGGGGAAGTTTACCACCAGATCATCCAACTTATATTGAACGTAAAGCAGATCATGAACTTTATGAAGCTTTAAAAAAAGGAGAGTTTTGTTATGTCTTAAATGCTCGGCAAATGGGAAAATCTAGTCTAATGATTAGAACATCACAACATTTAGAAAAAGAGGGTTTTAGGTCTGTATTTATTGATATTTCTTTGATTGGTGGTACAAACAGTAGTAGTGAGGAATGGTACTTTGGACTCGTTGACCGATTGAATACTATTTTTCAAATTGATGATATCTATCTATGGTGGAATTCTCATCAATATTTATCCTCAAGAGACAGATTTAAACTTTTTATTGAGGATTTTATCAACAAGAATAAACTAGCAAAAATAATTATCTTTTTTGATGAAATTGATAGTATTATTAGGTTTGATTTTAAGGATGATTTTTTTACATTAATTCGTGGATTTTATGAACAACGTTCTTCTGATAATAAATATAATCAATTGACGTTTATAATTTCAGGTGTTGCTAATCCTTATGATTTAATGTCAAACAATACTCAAACTCCTTTTAATATTGGTAAAGCCATTGAATTAGAAGGATTTACACTACAAGAAACAAAACCCTTATGGGAAGGATTAAAACACAAAGTGGATGATCCTGAAGCAGTGATGAAAGAAATTTTAGAGTGGACAGGAGGACAACCTTTTTTAACTCAAAAAATTTGTCAATTAATTCAACAAGACTCTAACAAAATACACTTAAAATCAGAAAAACATTATATTAATTATTTAATCCAATGGAAAATCATTGAACATTGGCAATCTCAAGATCATCCTCAACATTTAAAAACCATTTATCAAAGATTAATCCATATTAAACACCACTCCAGTTTTTTTTCTAAGTATGATAAAAAGAGTATTATTAATGGTCTATTTATTAATTCCAATCTAGAGGGATTAGAAATACGTTTGTCAGGGTTTATGATCAAAAGAAACAATAAATTAGAAATTTATAATAAAATTTATAAATATGTCTTCAGTGATGTGTTAGATGAATTTTGTGATCACAATAAATCAAATAATTTTAAAAGACAAGTCGGGAATATTATTTACTATAGTTTTGTCTTGATTGGTGTATCAGCTATTATCTTTATCACTTCCAAAGTGTTGATTGAATATACACCCTTGAATAGTCAAAAAGATAATTCTTCTTCTGCTCTTGTTAAACCTACTTAATTCAGAAATATGACCATTTTCATTACCCATTCCATTATCAAATTAAACTGAGAATATCTATGAAAAAATCTACCAAAACTCTCATTAAATTTTTTAGTATCATTGGTATGATTACTACAGTAATTATCCTGTGGGAATTGTTTTGTCGAGAAATTACCTTACCCATAGTTTATGCAAATAACCAAATAACCTTAGAAGATAGATTTAGCTTTGGTGAGCGTCGTCTATTTCGTGAAATTACCATCAAGGATGGTATAGACGCTTTTAAAGAAGGAGACTATGAGAAGGCTGAAGTATTTTTCAGACAAGTAGTTGGAGCTGATCGCAGTGATCCAGAAGTTCAAATTTATTTGAATAACAGTAAGGCAAGACAACGGGAGAAAGATCCTTTTATTTTAGCAACAGTAGTTCCTATCGATAATCAGGAAAATAACGCTAAAACAATATTACGGGGGATCGCTGATGCACAAACTGAATTTAATGAAAAAGGCTTGAATAATAGATTACTAGAAATTATGATAGTTAATGATAGTAATAACCCTAAAATTTCTCAAAAAGTTGCTCAAAAATTGGCTAACAATCCCTCTGTTTTAGGAGTAATTGGACATAATGCTAGTAGTTCGACTAAAGCAGCATTACCTGAATATACCAAAGCTCAACTACCAGTTATTTCCTCTACCAGTACCGCAACGGACTTATCTAGTTATGTCTTTTTTAGAACTGTTCCTTCTAATGAACGATTAGCAAGTTGTTTAGCTGACTATACTTTCAATCATAATTTGAAGCGATTAGCCATATTTTATACAGAAAAAGCTGGATTAAACACAGATGCTCTCAGTAATTATAGTATTACTCTTAAAAATGATTTTGCTCAAAACTTTCCAGAATCAATTGAAAGGAACAACTTAATTGATATGAGTGATCCTAATTTTAACCCAAAAGATACAGTCACATTTTTAATTGATCAACCAGTAGATGGACTTGTTTTATTTCCCAGTAGTAACTTAGAGATTGTTGATCTTTCTTTAGAAGTTGCCAAAGCGAATAAAAAGTTACCTAATCCCTTTAAACTCTTAGGAGGAGATACCATATATAATGCTGAAGCTTTAATCTCTGGTGATGATGCAGTAGAAGGATTAGTATTAGCGGTTCCTTGGTTTGCTAAGGATGATTATTCCTATACGAAAAGAGCAGAAAAAAGATGGGGGGGACAGGTAAGTTGGCGTACTGCAACCAGTTATGATGCAACCCAAGCATTTATTCACGCATTATCTCCCAATGTAACACGAGAACCTATATTGAACAAATTACGACAAACTAACTTACCAAAAGAGAAAACATCAGGACAACCTTTAAGATTTTTTGGTGATGGTGAGCGCAGTACCCCTCCTATTTTAGTTCAAGTTGTTGAAGGAAATAAAAATGCACCAGCAGGATCAAAATATACTTTTACATCTCTCGATTACAAGTGTAAGTAAGAATCTATACCGCTACGCAAAATGCAAGGGGAAAATGTCCTAATGTATAGCGTTTCTCGGACTCATAAGGTACATCTAATACTTAAAATTCTGACTCCTGACTCCTGAATCCTGACTTCTGACTCCCCCCTAATTCTAAATTCCCTGTACTGAACTGATGTTATCATTAAGCAAAAATTAGAAAAAATTACAATTAATTTCAATTATTCATGAATAACACCTTAAAAATACTGTTCGCTATCTTAAGTACCATTGGCAGTCTAACCATTATTATTGTCCTTTGGGAATTGGCATTTAAACCCCTTTTTACTACTGATAATAACCCTATTCCTAACCCAACTCCTACCCCATCTACTTCCTCAACATCAACCCCATCTCCTACTAATCCAAGTTTAACAGGTATTCCTTTAGAACAAAGATTTAGTAGTGGCGATCGCCGTTTATTTACTAATCAAATAAACCCCAGTGCAGAGCAAGGGATAAAAGATTTTAAAGAAGGAAATTATGAGCAAGCTTATCAACAGTTTAGTCAAGCAGTCAAGACAGCACCTAATGATCCAGAAGTTCAAATTTATCTTAATAATTCACAAGCCAGAAAAACAGGAAACCCCTTTACTTTAGCTGCTGTTGTTCCAGTGGATCAAAAACGAACCAATGCCGAAGAAATGTTACGGGGAGTGGCACAAGCACAAACTCAGTTTAATCGACAAGGTATCAATGGGAAACGATTAGAAATTGTCATTGTTAATGATAGTAATGATCCTACTTATGCTCAACAAGTAGCTGAAAAAATTGTTAACAATAATGATATTTTAGGAGTCATTGGTCATAATTCTAGTAGTGCCAGTGCCAAAGGTTTAGAAAAATATGAAAAAGCAGGAATAGCCATGATTTCTCCTACTAGCACCAGTACCAGTTTATTCGGTAACGTCTTTTTTAGAACAGTCCCATCTGATGCTAAAGCAGGACAATTTTTAGCCAGATATGCTGTCAGAAACAATATGAATAAGGTGGCTGTTTTTTATACCTCTACTAGCAATTATAGTCAAAGTCTTAAACAAGCTTTTGTTAATGGGTTTCAATTGTTAGGGACAACAACAGTCTTAGATATGAGTGTCCCTAATTTTAATTCCAAAAGCACAGTGGAGACATTACAAAATCAAGTAGATGGTTTTGTTTTATTTCCTAATACTGATAACAAGATTATTAATCTTTCCTTACAGGTAGCAGATGCTAATGCTAATTTACCAAACCCTAAAAAATTATTAGGCGGTGATGCCTTATATAACCCTGCTACCTTAAAATTAAGTCAAGGAGGGGTGGAAAGTTTAGTCTTAGCAGTTCCTTGGTTTGCTAAGAATACTTATGCTTATACAAATTTAGCAGCAAAACGATGGGGAGGACGAGTCAGTTGGCGCACAGCAACCAGTTATGATGCAACCAAAGCTTTTACTAAAGCATTTTCTGAAAATGCTACAAGAAATAGCGTGTTAATTAATTTACAACAAACCAATGTATCATCCTCAGAAACATCAGGAGAACCCCTACAATTTCTTAAAAGTGGCGATCGCAATACTGATCCCTTATTAGTTAGAGTGATTCGTAAAAGTAGTAATTTTGCTGAATACAATTTTGAAATTATCAAAGATTAATTAGTTATGAAATTATCTATAGTGAGTTATCCTCTTAGTTTTGTTATCTTCTTTTGGATAACATTAATAAGCTGTTCTTCTACTCTGGTTAGAACCACACCAATAACAAAAGAATTTAGTCAAATATCTGCTTTAGACTTGCCTCAAATTGCTCCAAAATATCGCAACCAATGGACAGAAGAATTAGAAAAAGACTTTCAAAAAAGAGCCTTAGAGATTATTGATTTTTATCGCGATATAAAAAGTTACGGTAATGGCTACGGAGAAAACGAAAAAGGGTCTTATCCTAAGGCAATGTTGGATTTTTTAGCAGGAAATCAAGAGAAAGCGATCGCCTTTTTACAGCAGGAAGATCCACAAGCTAAAGAACATCAACAAACTGAAGGGATTGATTACTATTATTGTTTTACCTTAAAAGGGCAAATTCGCAAGTATTTTTTATATGGAAAATTTCTTGATCCTGACTATAAACAGCGAATGTTTATAGGAGCAAAAAAATGGACCGAAGAAGATCCCTTAATCCGTCCTCACCCTGTTTATGGGTTAGGTGATGGTAGTGGTAGAGACTGGGATATTCGTCGTCGAGGAAGATGGGTTGATGGACGAAATACAGA
>JASJDD010000065.1 GCA_030065735.1 Crocosphaera sp. | reverse complement strand
CTCAACTTGTAGAAGTTGGGGTATTCTTTTTGTATTTCTGGTTTTTCTTTTATTGGGATAAAATGAGTAAGTGGCACAAACTGGATATCGAAACCGTTCTCAAGAAATTAGGCAGCGATCGCAGTTGGGGACTTGACCACGATGAAGCCATTCATCGCTTAGAAACCGACGGACCCAACAAACTGCAAGAACAACCGCAAAAACCCCCTTGGCGCATTCTTTGGGAACAATTAATCGAACCCCTAGTCTTGCTGCTGGTGGCGGCAGCCATCATCTCTGCTTTACTGGGGGACTACAAAGAAGCAGTGGTCATCCTCATTATCGTCATTCTCAACGCTTTGTTAGGCTTTAGCCAGGAATATCAAGCGGAAAAAGCCATGGCCGCCTTGAAAACCCTAGCCATTCCTCAAGTTAAAGTTCGCCGTGAGGGACATTGGCAGGAAATTCGGGCTTCAGAACTGGTTTTAGGGGATATAGTCGCCTTAGAAGACGGGACTATTGTTCCTGCGGATCTTCGTCTGCTGGAAGTGGCCAATCTACGGATTCAGGAATCTATTTTAACCGGAGAAGCCGAAGCCGTTCACAAAACCGTTGACCCCTTAACCGAAAAAAAAATTCCCTTGGGCGATCGCATCAACATGGCCTACATGGGAACCCTGGTTATTTATGGACGGGGTTATGGGGTGGTGGTGGCCACCGGAATGAAAACCCAACTGGGTAAAATTGCCAGGTTGTTGCAAAAAGTTGAAGCGGAATTAACCCCCCTACAACAACGACTGCAACAGTTAGGACAACAATTATTAGTCGCTTCGGTGATCCTAGTGGTGATTATTTTTGGTCTGGGACTGGTACAAGGAGAAGGGTTAAAAGTGATGTTTCTCACCGCCGTCAGTTTAGCCGTTGCTGCGGTTCCTGAAGGACTTCCCGCCGTTGTTACCATTGCTTTGGCCTTAGGATCACAAAGAATGCTCAAACGAGGGGCTTTAATTCGTAAATTACCCGCCGTAGAAACCTTGGGGTCAGTGACGGTGATTTGTTCCGATAAAACGGGAACCCTGACAGAAAATCGCATGACGGTGAATGTGTTAGATGTGGTGGGACGACGGTTAAACCTCACCTCGGAATTCGTTCGAGATGGTCACGATCTCGATCTGCGTCAACAACAACCTTCCCTATTAAAAAAACAACCGCAACTGGTGTGGTTACTGTTGGGAAGTGCTTTATGTAACGATGCTTCTCTCGAAGCAGACTCAAAAGATCCCCAACTCTTCCATGTGGTGGGAGAACCCACCGAAGGGGCATTAATCACCGCTGCAGCCAGTTTAGGGCTGAGGAAAGCCGATTTAGAACCGTTATTCCCCAGGATAGGAGAAATTCCCTTTGATGCCCAACGGCGACGCATGACCACCCTGCATCAAGTTCCTAGGGATGGCCATGGTTGGCCTGAACTGCTACAACAACCTTGGCAATGGCATCAGAACTTAGGGGGAATGCCCTATATTGCCTTTACTAAAGGGGCCGTGGACAGTCTTTTAGGCATTTGTAGCGAAGTTTGGGTCAATAACCATACCGAACCCTTAACAGAAGTCTGGCAAAGTTGGATTCAAGACACCAATGATGAATTAGCGGCCCAAGGTAGTCGGGTGTTAGGGTTGGCGTTTCAACCCCATTTGTCCCCCTATACCGACCACGGCATGATCATCGAACAGGATTTAATTTTTGTGGGGTTGATGGCCATGAGTGACCCCATTCGCCCCGAAGTCCAAGAAGCGGTTCAAACCTGTATGACGGCGGGTATTCGCCCTGTGATGATTACTGGAGATCATCCTTTAACAGCGCGACATATCGCCAAGGAATTGGGCATGATGGTTAATGGAGGCATTCTCACAGGACAAGATTTATCCCGTCTTAATGCTGATGAATTGACCACAAAAGTGTTGCAGACTTCTGTTTATGCTAGAGTTAGCCCCAAACAAAAACTACAAATTGTGCAAGCATGGCAGCAACAAGGGCAAATTGTGGCTATGACAGGAGATGGGGTCAATGATGCCCCGGCTTTGAAAAAAGCAGACATTGGCATTGCGATGGGGGTAAGTGGAACGGATGTGGCCAAAGAAGCGGCCGATATGGCCCTATTGGATGATAATTTTGCCACCATCGTCGCTGCGGTTAGGGAAGGGCGAATTATTTATGATAATGTTCGTAAGTTTATCTTTTATATGTTTAGCAGTAATTCTGGGGAAATTTGGGTGATGTTGGTGGCTTTTTTCCTGGGAATGCCGTTACCGTTGTTACCGTTGCAAATTCTTTGGATTAATTTGATGACCGATGGTTTACCGGCGTTGGCGTTGGGGGTTGAACCGGCGGAAAAACATATTATGCACCGTTCTCCTTATCCTCCTAGCGAAAATATTTTTAGTCGGGGTTTAGGTTGGCGCATTATTTGGGTGGGTTTATTAATGGGGGTTGTCTCTTTGGGAACGGGTTACTACTATTGGCAACAGCAGAACCCTGGCTGGCAAACTATGATCTTTACTATTGTCACTCTTTCTCAAATGGGGAATGCGTTGGCTATTCGGTCGGAACGCTATGCTTTATGGAAAATTGGACTGTTTTCTAATCCGTTTTTGATTGTTGCTGTTATTTTAACCATTGCTTTACAAATTGGCATTATTTATGTCCCCTTCTGGCAAAATCTCTTCCACACCACTGCTTTATCCGGCGGAGATTTATTATTATGTTTACTATTAAGTACAGCCGTTTTTTGGGCAGTGGAAGCAGAAAAATGGTGGTTACGTTGTTACCCTTCACCTAATACTCAATGAGGAAAACCTAATGATAATGCAAACCGAAAAACAACAAATTTACACCCCTCAAGAATATTTAGACTTAGAAATTGTGGCAAAAGATCGCCATGAATATAGAAACGGAGAAATTATTGTCATGTCGGGTGGAACCCCTAACCATAATCGAATTATCCTTAATTTTGGTAGTGTCCTCAATTTCGCTTTCAAAGGTCAACCCTATGATGTTTTTGTCACTGATCAACGTCTTTGGGTTCCTAGTACAAAAACTTATACCTATCCTGATATTATGATTGTTCAAGGAGAAATACAATTACAAGAGGGAAGAAACGATACTATTATCAATCCTTTACTAATAGCTGAAGTGTTATCTCAATCCACAGAAGCTTATGATCGTGGGGATAAATTTACTGCTTATCGAACCCTTCCTAGTTTACAAGAATATATTTTAATTGAACAATATAGACCACATATTGAACAATTTAGTAAAACTGAATCAGGACAATGGTTATTATCTGATTATGACGGACAAGAAGCAACCCTTACTTTAAAATCTGTTTCTTTAGAAATTCCCCTTTTAGATATTTATGATAAAGTTAATTTCCAAAATAAAGGGACGTTATCAATGGATAATGGATAATTGATGATTGATATACGAGAAAAATCAAATTTTAAGTAAGGTATCTCATTTTTCCTAACTATTGCTATAAATTATCAATTAAAATATTAAGATTTATTAAAAAAACTAACGATTTAGCTGACATTCAGTAGATATTTCTAACCGATAACCAAATAGAGAGTTACACTGGAAATGAGAGGTAAAGAAAAGTTTATGAAAAAGTTAAAGAGGTGAATACTTATGACACTTAAAGATTTGGTTCCTACCATCGACATCAAAGATATTGCAGAAGACCTTGGTATTCCTGGAATTACCGCTATTGTTTTGCTTCCTGTGTTAATTCCTGTTGCGGGAAAAGCAGCTAAACCCATCGCTAAAGCAACCATTAAAGGTGGAGTTGTCCTCTATGAAAAAGGTAAAGGAGTGATTGCTAATGTGGGTGAAACCTTTGAAGATATTGTCGCTGAATCTTTAGCTGAATTAGCTGAAGAAAGAAATCAAACGCCAGCGATCGCAGAAAGTAATAACTAATAAATATTATAACATTTATTAGCAAAATAGCAAAAGGGGTATTTCAAAAGCGAAGAAGTCCCCTTTTTTGTTGTTTATATTGTCATTCTGAGGAAACAAGGAATCTCCTTACCCTTTTAATTTTACAAAGTTAATGCTATAGTGTTCTTAAAATTTTATAACTTTCTGTGATGGAAGCGTTAGAAACATTTTTTGACAACGTAAGGAAACTTGAAAATGAAGAGGAAATAATTGATTTTTGTCGTAAATATTTAATACATGGAATCCCTTATATATTTACTGATAATCAAGATAACTATTATGAATTTAGAAAAAGAATTGCTAATCAATTTGACATTAACTTCTATGAAATCTATATTACAGGTTCAGCAAAGTTAGGATTTAGTCCTTTTAAAGAAAAGAAATTTAATTATAATTCAGATATTGATGTTGCCATTATTTCACCCCAATTATACGAAAAAATGTTAGAACCTATTTATGAATATCAAATGAAACTTAGAAAACAAAGAAAAAGTATAAGTGAGGAAGAATTAAAAGAATATCATTCTTTTCTTGAGTATACAGCTATAGGTTGGATTCGACCCGATAAACTTCCCAAGTCTTTTGGGGTAAAAATACTAAGAAAATCATGGTTTGAGTTCTTTAAATCTATTTCTTATGGTAGATCAGAAGTGGGAAACTACAAAGTCTCTGCTGGAGTTTTCAAAAGTTATTCTTATTTTGAACGATATACAATCAGTACATTAAAACAAATTATCAACGCACAAACAAAAATAAAATAAAATGCAAACACAAATCAAATCATTAGTAAAGAAGTCCACTATAGCTGATATTTATCAAGACATGGAAATGGGTAAATTAGTTCTTAGACCAGATTTTCAACGTAAACTTGTCTGGACGCATGACCATCAAGAAGAATTTATTGATACGATCTTAAAAGGGTATCCTTTTCCAGAAATTTGCGTTTGTACAGCAGAAGTTGCTTCTGAAACAAATCGTCCTATAAAATCTATAATAGATGGACAACAAAGATTAACAACCATCAAAAAATATATAGATGGAGATTATGATAAACCTTTGAAAAAAATCAAAAACTTTCAAGAGTTAACTGATGATGAAAGGGGAGAGTTTTTATCATATCAAATTGTCGTTAGAGATATTGGTCAAGTTGATAATAGTGCTATTAAAGAAGTATTTAGAAGAATTAATTCGACTCAATTTACCTTAGAAGAAATAGAAATTCATAATGCTGTCTATGACGGTGAATTTATTCAAACAGGAAAAGATATTTTAAACAATATTGATTTAAGGGATTTCCCTGTTTTCTCTGAATCAGAATATACTCGAATGGCTGATTTACACTTTATCTTATTAATTATGTCAACCTTAGAAGAAGGAGGTTATTTTCCTTTAGATAAAGAACTGGAAACCTATATTATTCAATTTAATGATGAGTATCCCAATAAAAATGATATGAAAGCGTTACTACTTAAAACCTTTGCTGTTATTAAAGACTTTAAACTTGATAATGATTCGATCTGGTATCGAAAATCTAACTTTTTTACAATGGTGATAGAAATAGCTAAAGTTGAAGCAAATATTCCTGAAAATTTCCCCCAAAAATTAGTCAACTTAGAACAAAATATCCTGGATAATAAATATAAAGATAATGAATTTGGCGAGTATTATAACTGTATGTACGCTGGAACTAATAACAGAAAAGCTAGAGTAGTAAGAGGAGATATTTTTAAGAAATATACGTTAAATTAACTTTTTCTTGACTCAACAGATGCTTATCACTAGACTGTATTTGTTGCAGTTGCGATTAATATCAAGTAATTTTCATAATTCTTAATATACTACTAAAAACAAGAATAACCTTACTTTTAGAGGTTTTCTCAGGTTATCTTAATCAAATATTAACTTAATTTAATTTATAAAACGATAACATTTCAATATCACTCTCCTGCACACAACTATTCAATTTTTAGTTGTGTGTTCTTTTGTCGAGATAATGATGCACCCCTTTGCCCATTTGGACTAAGTTTGGTACAATTTTTTTCCCTAGAAAATTCTCCACCGCATGAGCAACTTTCCCCTTCAAAGGACCAGACAACCCGTGAATTTTTTGGGGGTCGATTTTCAATTCACCACGAGTTTGAATAATTGTGGTGCCATTTTCTTCTAGAAAACGGTTTTTACCCGCACAAAACACAGCTTCCGTAAACGCTTTTGTCTCAATGCGCCATTCAAGGGTAAAATCAGACTCATTCCAAGTATTATACTCAATCCACGACATCAAAGCTTCCCCAATTACAGTCCTAACTGTTAGAGGAATATTGCCACCCCCATGCCATAAGTTAACACAATAGATTTGTTGATTCTCTTCGTAACGAGATTGAACTTCAACGGAACGAACATTAGGCATATATGGAAGTAGTTCCATTAACTTATCTCGATAAGTAAGATAAACTAAGGAACGAGAAAAGGGAATAGAAACATCAGCATTAATTAGCATGGTTTAAGAGAATTTTTAGTCCCAAACGACTATTTTATGAACAGTTGTCGCAATAATTGCTATAGTATCAATTATTAGTATAATTACTTAAAACTCGAATAATGAACGATAAACCTTTATTTTGTGTTGATAAGTTGTCTATTCAATACCCATCAAGTCAAACTTGGGCCGTAGATAAGGTTTCATTTACCCTCGAAAAAGGGGAAAAACTCGGCTTAGTGGGGGAGTCGGGTTGCGGTAAATCGACGATGGGAAAAGCTGCTATGGGTTTACTCCCTAAACTAACACAAATTGAAGGAAAAATAGAGTTTCAGGGTCAATCTATTTTTGAGTTAAACACCGACGCTTTAAGACGGTTTCGCGGTGAAGTGGTGGGATTAGTGTTTCAAGACCCCATGACCCGTCTTGACCCTTTAATGACCATTGGAGAACATTGTCTAGAAACCTTACAAGCCCATCGTCCTCAATTATCTCGCAAAGAAGCCAAACATATTGCCATCAAAACCTTAGAAAAAGTTAAGATTCCCCCCAATCGTTGGGGACAATATCCCCACGAATTTAGTGGAGGAATGCGGCAACGGGTGGCTATGGCTTTAGCCTTATTATTAAACCCGAAAATGATTATTGCGGATGAACCAACCACTGCTTTAGATGTTACCGTAGCAGCAGAAATTTTGCAAGAATTAACCCGTTTATGTGAAGAAGAAGAAATGGGATTATTATTAATTTCCCATGATTTAGCAATGGTAGGAGAATATTGCGATCGCTTGGCGGTGATGAATGAAGGCCAAATTGTAGAAATGGGGCCAATGAAAGACATTTTACACCATCCTCAACACGATTATACTAAGTCTTTACTAAAGGCTGCATTGCACGTTCAAGTAGAAGAAGATGAACCCATCAATACAGAAACCTGGGAAGAAGATAACCCCAGCAATAAACCTTTATTATCGGTGAAGCATTTAAAACAATATTTCACCTTAGAAGGGAATTTTATTCAACAATTTTTCTCTAAAGAACCAGAAATAATTAAAGCAGTCGATGATGTAAGTTTTGACTTATATTCTGGGGAAATTTTAGGGTTAGTGGGTGAGTCGGGTTGTGGAAAAAGTACCCTATCTCGTACCATTTTACAGTTATTAAAAGCCACATCAGGAACCATTAACTTTTTAGGGGAAGAGTTAACCCAACTGTCTGAACCAGAAATGCGTCTTCAACGTCGTCAATTACAGATGATTTTCCAAGATCCTAACGCTTGTTTAAATCCTTTAATGACCATCGGACAAAGTATTGCTGATCCGTTATTTATTCATCAATTAGCTACCATAAATGAGGCTAAAAAACAAGTTGATGAAATGTTAGAACGGGTGAAATTAACCCCCGTTGAAGACTATTATCATCGTTATCCGAAAGAATTATCGGGGGGACAACAACAACGAGTAGCTATTGCTAGAGCATTAATTACTAAACCTAAATTAGTGATTTGTGATGAACCGGTAAGTATGTTAGATGCGAGTGTTCAAGCGAGAGTTTTAGAGTTGATGTCTGAATTAAAAAATGAATTTGATTTAACCTATTTATTTATTACCCATGATCTCTGGGTTGCTCGCTTTTTTTGTCATCGTATTGCGGTTATGAATCAAGGTAAAATTGTTGAAATGGGTGAGACTGAAAGTCTATTTAAAGAACCTCAACATTTCTATACTCAAAAGTTACTCAATGCTGCTCCTTTACTAGCTATTTAATTGTCTTGTTTGGGAACAATATAAGATAATAATTGAGCATCATTATCAGAATTATTAATAAGAGAAACGGTATGATGAGGAATTCCTAACGTAATATTTTCCTCATCAAATGCTTCTTTAACTCGCAAGCGAAATTCTCGACCAATTGACCAATGTTCACTGGGTTTCGTTTTAATTAAAATATGAATTAATATCCCTTCGTGGGAAACTTCATCAACCCCTAAAACTTCTAAAGGTTCCAGAAATTTGTTACTCCATGTTGCTTCAATCTGCATTTTATGAGCTACTTTTCTCATGATCTCTATAGCTTTTTTTATGTTTTCATTCCAAGCAATTTTGATAGTAAAATTAACCCTCGACCAATCTTTTGTATGATTAATAACGGTGGAAATTTTACTATTAGGAATGGCAATCACTTGTCCATCTAAATTCCGTAAAGAAGTTACAAATAAATTAATATTTTCTACTAATCCCCCCATACCATTAACATCAATAACATCCCCAATAGCATAGCGATCAGTCCATAAAATCAAGATACCATTAAGCATATCTTCTAATAAATTACGAGATAAAAAAGCAACCGCAACAGCCAAAATTCCTGCTCCAGCTAACACAGAAGGATTAAGTCCAATTAACCAAATACTACTATAAAATCCTAGAATCAAAATAACAAAGCTTTTTCCTTGTTTAAGAATGACGGAATAAGTATTGATTCGTAAGGTATAGCGATTAGATTCAGGATTAATAACTTGTCCTTCAATTGCCCAACGATTGAGACTATAATCAACAACAAAATCTAATAATTTATCCACTAAAAGTAAGCTTATCCACAAGATAATTAGGGTTGTTATTTCTCCCAGAAAATAAACTGAAAAAAAGCGAGTTGAACGAAATGTAAATGTCATAATTGTCAAGCCAAAAGCCATAATTAATAGTTGTAAAATACACAATATACTAAGGAGTAACTTAGTAAAATTAATTTTTTGCTTAATCCAAGTTTGTTGTCTTAAAAATAGTTTTTGTTGAGAAGGCTTCAATGTAGAATATAACCACTTATTTTTTCTAATTAATTTTCTGACAATAATATAGGGCAACATGACAAATTTAAAGAAAATTGTCGGTTTTTTAATTGATTTTTTAAAGATTTTCTGTTGTTCAACTGTTAGCTTGTCCGATAGTTCTGAGCTATGATTGAAGTTAACAGAGATAGGGTTATTACTAGAACCAATAGCTTCCCCATAAACTGCCATTTCTTTAGTTAGTTTTTGCAGTTCATATCTGAGATGATTTGTATATTTTTTAAATAAGCTTCGGACTACTTCAATTAATCCTATGATAATTAATATAATGAATAAAATTATGGCTGAAATAACCCATCTTAAACCAAAATATTTTTGATCAAATTCATATCCCCAAAAAGCATTACTGAAAGATAAACGAATAGTTTGTTGCCAAGTTTGTGCTAATTGTTGAACCGTTGTTCTGTTGGCTTTAGCATCTATTTTAGTTACTGTGACAATTGTTTGTGCTGGAATTCCTAACTCAAATTGTTCGGGTGTATAGATGACTGTATGGTTATTTCTAATGCCAATTTCAATTTTTGGTGTCCAAGGATGATAAGGTTTGATGTCAGAAAGATGAAACAATTTCTTAAAGTATCTTGGTAACCAAAACTGAAGATTATCTTCTATATGATCATTTTCTTCAATGGTTTCTTGCTCAATAATGTTAAGAACAATATTATTAAATACCCCTTCAATTAATTTGGCTCGTCCCTCTAATTTTTGAGCAACTTCTAGATGTTGATTAAGCTTTTTTAAAGCTGCTACAGTTAATTCAGGAGTTAATAAAGTCTTTTTTAAGTTGGCAGTATCATCGTAAATATGAACATCACTACACCAAAACCTTCCACAAGTATAAGCCTTATTTAGATCCCAGGGTGGTGTTTCAGTCGTGGGATTTTTTGTTGGTGTTGTAAATAGAGAAATTTGTCCTAAACTGGGGTTGATCCAGGTTAATATCAAGCTTAAAGTTAAACAGAAAATAAGGATCAATTTAATCACTTTTTTAAATAACAAATAATTCATAGTATGACTTTTGATTAAAGTTTTTATAATAAATTTTTATTAAAAATCAAAACTTATATTCTAAACCAGTGGAAAAAAAGAAATTCAGGTTAAGATTTTGGTTCTACACTACAAACTATGCTAACCTATTAAGGATGAAGATAGCCAGCCATGCAGCAAGACTACTGTTTAAAAAGTTAGTCAATGAGCTAACATAAAAATACGAAAATCAACAACCCATAGAATGGATGTACCTATGGGTTATAGAACGGAGAAAACAGTGAACTACAAGGAACAATTAGAAATTCTCATTAATGAAGCCCCTCAGCATGGTGTCCCTATTCCCGTTATGGAAAAGGCTGTTGCCCCAACCCTAAAATTTTTTGCAAGTCAGCTTCAACACGAGAAATATTATGTTTTACACGGTAAAAATCGGTCTTGGTTAGTGACAACCTTAAGTAATAGAAAAAACCCCAGGGAAGAGAAACGGGTTATTTATGCCTTTGCTACTAAAAAAGATGCTGAAACCTTTCAAGGGATTATTAATCCCGAAATTCGTATTATTTCTGTTCCTGTAACTCATTTATTGTTTCAACTTTTTTCTGTGGAATCTGTTGATAGTATTATTTTTCGAGAATTGCCTGGAAACAAAGAACAGGAAGTTGAAATTCCTCGTGCTAAACTGCAAAATATTATTCAACAACAATTACGTCGTTTGAAGTTAACCCCTCCCAAAATTAATAATATTCCCCCTAATCTTGCTTAAGTTTATTTCATGTTTCTATGTTACACTCTCGTCCGTCATCAACTGCATTGAACTATTATAGTGCTTATTATTGTCCGGTCTGTCGCCACGGAGAAATCGCTACGTTGCCCTTGATGGAAGCATTTTCTTGTAGTTTTTGTCGTCATATTTTTACGGCTAATCTGGACAAACAAGCCATTACTATTGTTGATAGTCAACTTCCTTTAACTTGGTATTGGACAGGAAAACGTTGGCAAACGATTCGTTCTGTTACAAGGTTTCAATGGGGTTATCGTTTCTTGGCCCTAGCTTTTGTGATCTTACCAACATTAATTGTAGCGGCTGGGGCTTATTTATTTCCTGTGTTACCGAATAGTCCTTTAGCTTGGTTTCCTTGGTTTTGGGTAGGGTTAACTTTTTTCTGTCATCTCAGTTGTTTACTTTGGTTAGTTTTGGAATATTATCAGTTTCCTTTATCCTTATATTTTGAAGCTTTAAGGAATAATTTAGTGTCTTATTTATTCTCATCAAGTAATTAGTTTCGTGACGTTCTCCCTCCGTTAACGCCGGGGCGTATAACGGGGGCTTCTAAAATAGAGATAATTGAATATACTCAGTTCTAGAAGTTTCCTGCTTCACAGGCTGTCCATCGACTAAGCCTCCACAGGCAGACAGGATGAGACCCACCCCATGTTTTAAAAGTGCCTTTTTGAGAATGTTTACTGCGGCGTTTTCATCACGATCCATCGTTAAATTACATCTCGGACATTCGTGTAATCTAACTGATAGAGTTTTCGGGACTTTATGACCACAGTTTGAGCAATTTACAGTCGTTCCATGAGGACTAACTTTAACGAACCAGATACCGCGTTTGACCGCCACTGTTTCTAGTTTTGTTAAGAAATTTCCCCAAGCGACATCTAAAATACTCTTCGCTAATTTAGTTCTAGCTAAACCTTTGATATTTAAGTCTTCACAAGCAATAAAATCATAATTTTTGACCAACCAATGTGCTATTTTATAATGCCAATCTTTTCGATAGCGTTGAATTTTTTGATGAGTTAGCGCAATTCTTTTTTGTTGCTTTTCATGATTTTTTGACCCTTTAACTTTTCTGGTTAATTTACGTTGTTGACGGGCTAAATGATTTTGTCGGTTATGATAAATCTTTTTGACCGCAACTGTTTCTCCTTCACTGGTGGTTAAAAACTCTTTCAAGCCGACATCAATACCGACTGCTGATTTGATCTTGTCTATGGGGATAATATTGGGAATCGTCTCATCTTCGGCTGTCAAACAGACATAATATCCATCCGCTTTTTTAACAATTGTAGCTGTTTTAAGGGTAAAACCATCAGGAATCGGACGATGCACTACAACTGGTATCGCTCCCCATTTTTTTGTCCAAATACAATTATTAGAAAACTTGATAACAGCTTTCGGATGATTAACTCGGGAAAAACTAAAAGACCTTAATTGACCAGATTTTTTGAATCTAGGTCGTCCTCCTCTTTGCCCTTTTTTATCTGGGACTAACCATTTTTTCCAGGCTTTTTCTAATCTTTGAAGATTCATCTGTTGAACTTCGCAGTAGATATTTTTGTAGTCAGGGAACAGAATTTTTGTCTGTTTTAAGTCTGATTGTTGAGTGTAATAGTTAACTTTTTCTGGTATTTCTCCTATGGGTTCACTAATTAAACTGCATCTATCAATGGCACAGCGAGTCCGTCTTAACCAGTCCAAACGCTGACCCAGTGCATAGTTCCAGTGACGACGTAAAAGTTCTAGCCAGTGGTCTATACACTCTGCTTGCTTTTGAGCCGGCTTGATTCGGTACTCGAATGTCAGTATCATAATAATATTATTGTAATACTTAATTTTATGGACAAAAACCTGTGTTCTGGACTGGTTCTTATTTTATTGCTAGTTGCGGTGCCGTAACGATTGAACAACTTAAACAATATGTTGAAAAACAACAATCTCCTGTTTAAAAGGACTCCCTACGGTCGGTTTATTTGCCGGTCGCAATTCCCCTCCCGTTAACGTCCGTATAACGGGAGACCCCTTGCGACATTAAGTTGGATATCATATTTTGCTCGTAGTGCTGCCACAGCATAAGCGGATAGACGGCCCTCTCCAATGCGACTAGGAGCATCATTGTTTAACTTCTCCAGCGTAAGATTCTTGGTTCTACGGGATTTTTAAAGGTTCGATTTTCGGCTAGAGCTTTTTGATATTCCTGTTTCAGACGAAAATACCATTTAGCTTGGGTATCAGCGTCATCAATTAACATCAAAGGAGGATCATAAACTAAACCTTCTTGTTGTTGAATAACCACATCTCGATCCTGTGCCAAGAATTTACGGGTTAATAGACTTAATAGAGGTTTAAACAACCCCATCCAAGGAATGGTCCAATAAATACTCTGAAAAGCGATACACTGCGTCTCATCGATGGGGGTTATGGTGGTTAATAAACAAGCAGAATAGCGATCCCCTCTTAATATTTCTGTTCTCACACTGGGTAATTGAAAGACAATTTCAATAGAAACTTTATTACCTAAAATCTTATAAGGACGCGCACTTACGGGCATATCATAAGGAACCAGACGAAACCCTAATGGCACAGGTTCGTATTGTTTTTCCTTGACGCGAAATTTACGCGGTCCACTACGCCACCACCAGGAGCTATGAACATAAGGGCCGTGTGCCGGGTCCATCAGTCCAATGATAGCATGGTCAATATGACAGGCAAAATCGATAGTTTCAGAGATTCCCGGCTCAATTTTACCAAAGTCAGGAATCGTTGGCACTGGAGGAATGTTGGCCAAATCAACTTCTTTTTTGCTATCTTCGGCAAAATAAACCCAAATATTCCCCTGCACTTCCCGACAAGGATAAGTAGGAACTCGAATACGACTAATATCTAAATCATCATATTCTGTCAAAGAAGGAATTTCCTGACAACGGCCATCTTCGCTGCTAAATTTCCAACCGTGATAACAGCAACAAACATCTTTCCCTTCTATCCATCCGTATTGTAGGGGAATGCCGCGGTGGGGACAAATATCACGCATGGCAAACACTTCCCCATCTTTGTGTCGTCCTAGTAAAATGGGTTCCCCCAGCATTTTCTTATGCACCATTTTACCGGGTTTGAGGTCTTTCCCAGGTAAGGCAACATACCAACAGTTACGCAATAGGGTGGTCATGGCGCAGTCTCCCTTCTTTCAAGCTTGTTGACGCAATGGCCAGATATTTTGTGCCAGTCAACCAAAAATCTATGGATTCTCTCTATTGTATAATCAAGAGTCAACAGGTTTCATATTCTTGTTTTCTTAATTGTTAAATTGTCTAGGAACATGATTAATCAAATAGCTAAGTCTACTTTAAAAGATATTAAAAATGCTTATTACTTATATCGATTTAAGCGTCGTATTTTACAGGAAATTCGTCAACCAGAATTAATTTTGGTTCACCAAATGGGAAAAGTTGGTTCTATGTCCATTTATAACTCTTTAAAAAGACTGGATCTAGACATTCCTATTTATCATACCCATAACCTAATTCCTAAAAATTTTAAAAATTTTGACAACAAAATAAAGATTCAGCCTTATCTCGCTCAAAAAGAGCAGCTCATTACTGAGTGGTGTATTTATCATAAAATTTTGCAAGGTGTAAATAATAAAAAATGGAAAATAATTACATTGGTTAGAGAACCAATAGCTAAAAATATATCTGATTTTTTTCAAAATTTGAATAATCCATTTTTTCATCGAAATGGAACTATCGAAAATAAAGAGATAGATGAATTAATTCAATATTTTTTAGATGGGTTTCATCACCGATGGGTCTTGAATTGGTTAAACCAGAATATTAATGATGTTTTTGGTATTGATGTTTTTAGTCAAGAATTTCCTAAAGATAAAGGTTATCAGATATTCACAACTAATAATGTTGAAATTCTCTTAATGAGAACGGAAGATATTAATTTAAGAATTAAAGATGCAATGAAAGAATTTATGAATCTTCAAGAATTTAATATCATCAAGACAAATATAGGAAATAAGAAGAACTACGCTCAAAAATATAAAAAGTTTAAAGAATCTATTCGTTTACCCCAATCTTACATAGACGAAATGTACAATTCAAAGTACACACAACATTTTTATAGTGAAGAGGAAATTGAAAAGTTTAAAGCAAAGTGGCTAAAAAAAGCTTAAAACTTAGCCTCTTAAACGTTTTATTAACCTATGAAACAGTGTAAAATATCATACCAAATCCGCTTATCAAAACCTCTTTATAATTTTGGGTTGTTTCACCCCTTATTTTTTCAAGCGAGAATAAACGGTGGTTAAGCCTTGAACATTCCCTACATTACCAGGAAATAAAACCACGGGTAAATTAGGAAATAAGGGATGATCTTTTTCCGTTCTTACCATTGAACATCCGGCTAAAACTTGTCCTAATAACCGTACCGCTTGTAACTTTAAACCGGTACTTAACACATCATTAGAGGTAATACCCCCTTTACTAATTAAAAAGCTAATATCATGGGGTAAACCTTGAACCACTTCCATCAATAAGGAGGAAACAGCCACCCCAAAATCTAACCTTTTTTGTACTGTTTCAAAGGTTAATTCTTCCCGACTGGTATAAACCACAGGGGTTTTACCTTGTTCGTAAACGGTTTTAACTTGTTCTAAAATATTGTTTAATAACGTATCTTTGTGATCAGGATAATCTCGTAATTCTCTAACATCAACTTCTATCCCCACCACATCTGATTGAGTTAATAAATCCTGTAATTGTTGAGTCGTTTTCTTAACATGAGAACCCACGACAACCACTCCAGGTTTATCCGTTGGTTTATATTCTGCCATTGCTTCTGCTGCGATGGGTTGTTGCCCTAATTGCGCTAAAGAGGTTAAAATACTGGCAGCACTACGGAATAAAAACCGTTTTCCTGATGCTGCTGCACTTAATAAATCTTGAGCAAATTTATCTAAATCTTCTTGCTTTTCCCCATCAACTACTGCACATTGATTTCCTTGTAGCTGCATCAATCTTTCTGAGCTACCTTGTCGAATATCTGCTAATAAAAATCGTTCGACTTCTGTTGTTTTAATTCGTCCTTTTGTCTTTTCTTCTACATAGTCTGGTAGATAACTATAGTGATAAGCAAAAACAGAATCTTTGGCAAACTCTGTTTCATGAACCGGGGTTAATTTTCCTTCAATGTTTAAATAATGAACACTATTAAGGGTTTGTCTTCCTCCTTCAAAAAAGGCAGGTATCAAAAAATGAGCATCAAAACCACCTAATTCTTCGGCAATGACATCGGTTTCTATGGGATAATGACCTCTGAGGGTGGAATCTGAACGACTAACAATTAAAAAATCTTGTATTTCTTCTGCTTCGAGGGCAATTTTGAGATTCTGACAAACTTCTTTAGTGACTTCTGCTGCTTTTTGAGGGGTCAATGCCCTGGTATTGGTCAAAATAAAGAAAATCGGAACTTCATCCCTTAAGCCTAATTTTAATGTCTCAACATCCCACTGCATTAATAATAAACAACTATGTACCGTTTGAGAACCGGTTGGATCATCATCTAGAACAATTATTTTTGGTTGCTGACTCATTATTTACTGACTGCGATCGCCTTTTCTATTGTCCCATGAGTTGTGGCGAAGCACCTAGATTTTCCGATGAATAATTGATAATGAAATATCAATTATCCATTACCAATTATCCATTATTTAGCTGCACTAGCGGTTTCTACCACTTTGGCAAAGGCTTGAGGATCAAGAATTGCTAATTGTGCTAACATTTTACGATTGATGTAAATATTGGCCTTTTTCATCTGACCAATTAATTGACTGTAACTCATGCCATTTTCTCTGGCCGCAGCATTGATCCGAGTGATCCACAAGCGACGAAAATCCCGTTTCCGTTTACGGCGATCGCGGTAAGCATTTCGCAATGCTTTCATCACTTGTTGATTGGCGGTGCGAAATAACCGAGAGTGGCTTCCTCTAAAACCCTTAGCCAGTTTAAGGATTTTTTTACGACGTTTACGGGCCACATTACCCCGTTTTACTCTTGTCATAGTTACCCTGTTTCTATTTAATGTACGTGAGCAATCAAGTTGATTTTAGATGTAAGGTAGCATTAAGCGAACATTCGGTTCATCTTGTTCGCTAACTAACGCTGTGTTAGACAAGCGACGACGCTTTCTTTCAGCACTTTTATGATTTAATAAGTGATTTTTGAAAGCTTTTCGCCGAACAATCTTCTTACCGCTTCCTGTTACTCGAAAACGCTTAGCGGCAGCTTTGCGCGTTTTTAGTTTAGGCATAAATTTATATAAAATTTCGACACAATTATCAAGTATAACATAGAATATCTATTAATCGCAAGATTATGTAACTTAAAAAGTCTTCTTTTCTAAGAAGACTTTCCGATGACTATGAACACCTACTTTTTTCCTGATAACCTGTAACAAAATCTACTAACAATTAGTAGGTTTTGAGAGCGGAAATGGCTCGGTGATTCCGCAGGTTTTTCTTCCCAACCAAGTTACTCACAAAGAAGTCGATATAAGATCGTTCTGTCCTTTTTAACAAAGGGTGAGGAAAATTACCTCTGGGGCTTTCACGGGGATTGAGGGTGAGGTCTTACCTCGCCGAATAATTAATCCTCTGGTTAATTATCCATCTAT
>JASJDD010000064.1 GCA_030065735.1 Crocosphaera sp. | reverse complement strand
CCGAACTAGAAGGGGGAAATCTTCCCCTAGACAGGGAAGGAAAGTTAAATCTGCTTCAAAACCAGTAGTTTTTTCAAACAGTAAAATCCACGGGGAGTCACCGATGCCCCAAAACTGTTAGCTTAACAACACATTGTTAGATATTAATAGGTTTTTAGTAGGTGTCCAATAGGGTGAACTGATCACTAAGAGCAAACTGACGTACATTCCCCACAATAAAACTGCAATAAATTGAGGATTACGTCGCAGGATTAAAGTAGCGGTGACTGCCCAAGTCAAAGCAATAGCCATTAACGTTAAGATCAAGAATAAACGATAAGATAGTGGGGTGAAATCAGAACCATAAGAGAGTAGGATGAAATCAAAAGGAAAATGCAAAAAAATGCAAAGACTAATGATACTAACTACCCCTGATAAGCTCAATAAAATCACTGACCAAGCGTGCGGATAGGGAATATCATCAGGCCGATTATTGACTTCATGGAACATGACTCCACCGGCCAAAGCTAAAGCAGGATACAAAGGCAAAAGATAACTCATCGTATCCAAAGGAAGGACACAAATGATTGCACCATAACAACCACCCCAAACAATAATTAATTTAGCCCATCCCCAGTTAAGAGATTTCCAAGCTAGTCTTCCCCCATAAACGGCAAATATCAGCCAAGGCCAAGAATATTTAATAAGAGCAAGAGGATAATAGGTCAAAGAGATAAAAAAGTGAGGCCAACCCCCTCGAAATGAATGGAAAAAAATATCATTTAAAAAAGGCTGTCCATAGACCAACCATTCCATCCAATACCAAGTTAAAGCGGGTAAAATGCCTAGGCCAACCCCGACCCAAAAATAGATAGAACTTAACAGTCTAGGGGTATCCCAAGCTAAAAAAATAATTAATACAATGGTTAGTAAACAGCCGATTAAGCCTTGGGTCAAGAATAAACCACTTAAACTTAAGCCAACGGCCAGAGACCAACGAAAATCACGACGCGATCGCAACACACATAACAGGGTCAGAATTGACCAAAATAGGACAATTCCGTCTAACATGGCTAAACGACCCCAACGAACCACAGGAAAGAGCATTAAGTAAACTAAGGCACTCAACACAGCCGGTCGCCAGAGGACAAAAATTTCCCGTGCGACTGCATACAATAACGGCACAGAAACCGAGGCAAATATGGCTCCTACGAAACGAAGACTTCCAGGGGTTAACTCCCCTTGACCAGCAGTTATAGTCAATAAAAATAACCCCAAAACGGGATGCTGGTGATAGGGTTCACCCTCTAAAGTAGGAAATAGCCAGTTTCCTGATAAAAATGACTGTTGTGCCATTTCTTGAACTAACTGGCCAATAATGCGCTCTGAGTCCAATAAAGGGGAACTATCGAGGTTATATCCAAAGAGAATAAGGGCGATCGCCAATAAACCGACCCAAGAACAAAGATTGCGCCAAGTGTCCCTACGTGGATGTAAAAATTTTAAAGGATGCCAAGTAAATGTTTTTGAGTTCATAGGAATAGGGATCGCTTACCATTAACGAAGTCAGAAGTCAGAAGTTCCTCACTACGCTCCGGCGCTATCGCACAGAAGTTGTTTTTGAGAGGAGGATTTAAGCCCGGCCTCAAAAACGTTTCGCTTTTAAAAGCCAGGTTTTAGACCCGATTATCTCGATAAATTTTAACAGTTACCAGGTACCAATCAGCAATTATGGATAAGTAGTTGTAGAGAAGAAGCACCAGAGGATTAAACCTAGTCCGACTCCATCAAAATATTAATCTACTCCGTGAAAAGCTGCACTGTCTATTTTGAACAATCTTAAGAGACAAAACTAGAAAAGAGAATGCTATATTAAAGGACGCGTAGATTAATGGGGATCGCCTTTTTAAAAAAATATGTTTGGTTTGCTGTCTTCTCTAAAGCGTCCTGTTCAGAAAAATTTGAGAAATCTCATCTTAGGGACCGTTGCCGGTATTGTAGCTGTTTTTCCTGCTTATGCACAATCAAGGCTGATTTTCATTTATCCTCCGATTAATTTATCTTTAGGCGTTGATTCATTAGAATTGTTTGCGAATGAAGGGATAGTTAATAATGAATTAGCCTATTACATGAATTTAGCAGGGGTTAATGACGAACAAAAAGAAGCCTTTCGAGAAGCCTTACTACAAAAAGCCGATCTCAATCCTGTAGAAGTATCTCGTTTCTTCAATAGTCCGATGGGAGAAGAAATTTTAAACCGAGTTGGTCACCTATTCTCTATTCAAGGGGGACGCAATGGACTATATGCTATTAGAGGGGCGATGGTTCAAGCGGCTTTTGACGAAGAAGAAGGATTAACTTTACTGAATTTTCTGCGTTATTTACCGGTTAATATGCAGTTTAACCTGGAAGAAATTCTTGAAGCAGCCACCTATCTAGAACTGTTGGGACAGGGAACCAATGCCATTGTCTCGGAAATGAAATCTATCTCCGCTCAAACGAGGCAACAGGAAACTGTACCCAACTTTAGCACCCTAAGAGATATTCGCCAACGGGGGGATTATGGAGTTGCACCCTCCCGTAAACTGAGATTATTCGATAAAAGTCGCCAACGGGAGTTTGAGGTTTTATTGGTACAACCGGAACGATGGCGAGAAGGAAAAACCCCTGTTATTATTTTTTCCCACGGTTTAGCTTCTCGTCCCGAAGATTTTGAAGAGGATGTCAAACAGTTGGCTTCCTATGGTTATGTGGTTGCTTTACCCCAACATCCGGGCAGTGATTTGAATCAGCTTCAAGAAATGTTACAAGGCTTTTCTCGGGAGATTGTTCAAGTTGATGAATTTGTTAATCGTCCCTTAGATGTTAGTTATGTTATCGATGAATTAGAACGACGAAATAGGGGAGAATTTGGGGGACGTTTAGACCTAAATAATGTTGGTGTAATGGGTCATTCTTTTGGGGGATATACCGCTTTAGCTTTAGCAGGAGCAAAGCTAGATTTTGACAGCTTAGAAGAGATTTGTGGAAGGAACTTATGGGGACCGAATTTATCTTTACTATTGCAATGTCGGGCTTTAGAATTACCCCGAAAAGACTATAATTTCCGAGATGAGCGCATTAGTTCTGCTTTGGTAATTAATCCTGTTACTAGCGCAGTGTTTGGGGCAGAAGGACTTTCTCAAATTACTATTCCTGTTCTTTTAGCAGCCGGAAGTAGTGATCCGGCAACCCCTGCGGCCATCGAACAGTTACAAGCGTTTGTTTGGATTAATACAGATGACAAATACTTTGCTTTAGTAGAAGGACAAGCTCATGTTAACTTTTCTAAGTTGGATGCACAAATGAAGGCAGTATTAGATTCTTTACCGGATTTAACCCTTCCTAACCAAAAAATAATTGATACTTATGGTAATGCTTTCTTGCTGGCTTTTGCTGAGGTTTATGTGGCTAAAAATGAGGAGTTTCGTCCTTATTTAACCTCCAGTTATGCTAATTATATTAGTCGACAACCCAATCCTCTTCATCTGGTTCAAAATGATGCCGAGATTCCTTTAAGTGAGTTATTCAACAGCAGAAAAGCTGCCAGAACTTCAGCCATTTATCCCCGTAATATTATTCCTAGTAATGACTAATTTAAACCCTTCTGTCTATTTCATTGGTGCAGGACCAGGTGATCCAGATTTATTAACCTTAAAAGCATACAAAATTATTAGCCAAGCTGATGTTATTTTATATGCTGATTCATTGGTTCCTAAGCAAATTTTAAAAGATGTTTGTGATGATTGTGAGTTAATTCCAACAGGGAATAAAACTCTAGAAGATATCATGAAAATCATGATTGATCGGGTTAGAAATAATCAATCTGTGGTACGTCTTCACTCAGGAGATTTAACCCTTTATAGTGCGATCCATGAACAAATTTCAATTCTTTTACAAGAAAAAATTGAGTTTCAACTAATACCAGGAATTAGTGCATTTCAAGCAGCAGCAGCAAAAATAGGCACAGAATTGACTATTCCTGATTTAGTTCAGACGATTATTTTAACCCGTGTTAGTGGTAGTGCGTCTCAAGTTCCTGATGCTGAAAAACTGGAAAGTTTAGCAGCACATCAAGGGAGTTTATGTTTATATTTGGCAGCCCGTCATGTTAGAAAGTCTCAAGAAAAATTATTACAATATTATCCTACTCATACGCCAGTTGCTATTTGTTTTCGCATTGGTTGGCCCGATGAAAAAATACGCATTGTTCCTTTAGAAAAAATGGCAGAAGTGACTGAAGAAGAAAACTTAATTCGGACAACTTTGTATCTGATTAGCCCTGCTTTAAATACTCAGCAAAATCATCGTTCTCAACTTTATCATCCTCAGCATAGTCATCTATTTAGACCTAATGCGCCGATAGTTTTTGATCCCTACCGATAAGAAATATGATAGAATGGGTAATCGAACAGGAGAGTGTCAAAATAGAGGGTAGCAGGACTTTGGCCTATCGCCCCATCACACCCTTGAAGGTTTATTGACTTTATGACTAGCATCGAAGACATCCAACCTGCCCCGAAAGGCCAGATAATGATTTATCAGCCTTACTATCATAAGGATAGGCATAAAATTCTCCCCTATGCCATTTCTTTATATTCCCAAGGATATCTAGAAGGGACAAGACGCATTGAAGGCGGAAAAGGCATTCCCTTTGTGGCTTCTTGGTATGTCTCTAATTTGCCCTCAGAAATTACTCGTTGTCGCATACAGTTTGATGGCCAAGCAGAATTAAGTTACGAAATGACGGTTCTTAATGCAGAATTTATTGACTATCTGATTTCAGTGCTTAAAATTTATCGAGAAGGACAAATAGTAGATTTTCCTCAAGGATTCTATCGCAAGTTGCTACACTGTGAAGAATCTGCCTCCTAAACCCATAGAAAATGAAGGAGTAACAGGGTGGCACAGTCAACCAAGTATTTAATTGTAGCTTCAATTGAAGCTTATACAGGGAAGTCAGGAACCATTTTAGGGCTGGCCCGTGAATTTCAAAACAAAGGCTTCTCTATTGCCTACAGTAAACCCATCGGTACTTGTTTTAAGGATCAAGATTCTAACCCCAAAGAAGCAGATGTACAATTCATTGGGGAGGCCTTAGGCTTAAAAGACGCTCAAATAGGATGGCCTCTGGTCTCCCTACAACGCTCGGCGGTGGAAAAACGCCTCAAACAAGAGGATGACAACGATTACCCAGGGTTGTTGAAAAAAAGTTTGGCTAACATAGAGGCAGATGTGGTGATCTTGGAAGGGGCAGGAACCCTCTGGGAAGGCAGTCTCTTTGGTTTATCTATTCTCGATATGGCCACAACCTTAGATGCGTCTGTGTTATTAGTAGCTCGTTATCATTCCCCCTTGTTAGTCGATAGTCTTCAAAGTGTCAAACTGACATTCGGAGAGCGTTTGGCTGGTCTGGTTATTAATGATATTCCTACTCAAGAATTAGAGTCAACCCAAGCCTTGATTAAACCCTATCTTGAAAGTCATGGGGTGTCAGTATTGGGATTACTACCTTCTAGTCGTTTACTACAAAGTGTTAGTGTACGCGAAATTGCCCGTCAGTTAAATGCTCAAGTGTTGTGTCGTAGCGATCGCTTAGATTTAATGGTAGAAAGTCTAACCATTGGGGCTATGAATGTTAACTCAGCTTTAGGGTATTTCCGACAAGGACAAAATAAAGCCGTGGTAACCGGTGGAGATCGAACCGATCTACAATTAGCTGCTTTAGAAACATCTACCAGTTGTCTGATCCTAACGGGACATATGAACCCCCAACCCCTAATTATTAGTCGTGCTGAAGATTTAGAAGTCCCGATCCTTTCTGTGGATCTCGATACCTTGAGTACCGTTGAAATTGTGGATCAAGCCTTTGGAAAAGTACGACTACAAGAAAAAATCAAAGTTGGCTGTATTCAAGAATTAATGGCTAAAAACTTCGATCTTGATCGTTTCGTTAGACAATTAGACCTTTAACGGGTTAACATTGTTGGCTTAGGAAAGGGGAATTTTGCAATTCCCTTTTCCTTATGCTTGATCAAGCATTATTCATTATCGTTGTTATCCTCATTTTTATCGTCTTGATCGTTGGAATTGTTAGAATAGGATTGGCCACGAGAAAAAGAACGAGAAGAAGTCTTCTGACGAAACTGACGAGCATAGGCTTGATTTCGTTCTGCTTTTTCTTTCTTTAAGTTACGACGTTTAGCCACAATGGGTTCCTCTCTTAAATAGTAAAAAGTATTGAGACAAATAGGGAGAGCAAAGTTGTTGTTAACTTTCTCTCAGAATTATTGAATAACCCTACCGTGTAGAAGGATGGGGTATTCTGGCGACATTAGGATAAAATAACACGAAAACTCCAAACTTATTAATTTTGGTGCCTGTTGTTGAAGCTAGGTCTTTCTTCACGAGGTCTGGCTTTATTGACTTTGAGGGTTCTTCCTTGCCATTCGGCTTCATCTAATTCTTTAATAGCCGCTGCTTCTTGGTCTTCTGTTTCCATTTCCACAAAACCAAAGCCTCGCATTTTCCCAGTTTCTCGATCCACAGGCAAATAAACCCGTTTCACTTCTCCGTACTCTTTGAAGATATCAGTTAGCTCAGTATCTGTCACCGTAAAAGGAATATTACCAACATAGATTGACATCGAGGCTTTCTCCTTAATCTTAGATTAGTCACAAGACAAAATTTCGGAAAGTAGTTGGACAATAATAACTTCGGGTAAGACCTACAGGATACTGACAACAAACTTTATTACCGATTTTAGTTCTTGTTTCTAACTCTTATTCTAGCATTTTATTCTAAATGAGAGCAAATTGGTAAACAGAAATGATAAATTAGATGTATGTCTATTCCTGCAATTTTTTTGTTGTTCAGTTTTCTTTAACACAACATTGATAAATTGTCTAGTAGTCAGAACACAAAAATAAAAAAATATTCTTAACTTTTTGGCATTGAAAATGATTGATGATTGACTAAGTTTAACAGCCATATCTGTCACAGTCACTATTAATTACTCTATGAGGAAGTCAACTTATGTCTAGTGAAAAGCCTTCTCCTCTATCCTCAAATCTTCCTGATCTTTCCTTGTCCTCAACCGATGAAATTTCTCAAGAAGAATTGATATCCTTAATCAAAAACACCATTACAAAACTTGATTTAATTCTTAATAAAATAAATGATGAAAAGATAAAAAATTTACCCAAACAAGAAAGCTTAAACGCATTGATTAATAGCACAGAAATGATTGCGAATTCTCTAGAAACTGAGTCTCAGACAGACGACTTAGCTGAAGAAAGTATCGAAAATGAAAAGATAGATAACTTAGAAGAGTGGGAAGATGATCTAACTTCAACAGAAGCAAACAATACTGAACCAATTAAAGAAGCAGTCAAAGAAATTGAAGCACTGAACCTCCCTGAAAAACGAGATTCTGGGTCTCCTTTATCTATTCTAAAAAATTTATCGGGAAGAGCAAGAGCAGGAATTTTAGGGTTACTAATAATTATCATTTTATCCACATCATTTTTCCTATTTAAACCAGCGTTACCTAATCTGGAAATTTTTAATCGTTCTCTAGAAACCTCCCAACCTCAAGTTGTAGAAACTCCGCCACAAATAGAGGTGCCTGAGTTACCACAACCGATTAAAAATGTGCCGTCTTCTCAACCTAAATTAACCCCAGAACAAAGCTTAATTGCTGCGATTCAAAAAGAAGTCACAGAGTTAACTAATCAATATCCTGATGATTTAATTGGGAGAATAGAAGCTAATTTTATCGGTAGTCGTCTTATTGTGACTGTGGGTAATCAATGGTACAATTTGACAACCAAAGAACAAGATAAACTAGCGAACAATATTTTAGAACGTTCTCAAAGTTTGGACTTTCGGAAGTTAGAAATCTTAGACTCTCAAGGAAATTTAATTGCCCGCACCCCAGTGGTAGGCGATGAAATTATTATCCTTCAAAGACAGCAGTAAACAATTCAATTGGCAACCAATGGTAGATTCAATTATGTATCAAGAGGATGGTTTTGTTGTCCTCGAACCTGACAAACCGGAACAAATTCTAAGCTCTCAAGAATTATTAGAAAAGCTCAAAGGAATCCTAATAACCCGTCAGGATAATTTACCCAGAGAACTACAAAAATTGACAACAGTAGAAACTCAAGCACAATATTTAATGGAAAATTTCTGTGATCTTGATATGGGACCGAATAGTTATCTACAATGGTATGTCATTCGCTTAGAAAAATAGAGATCAAATGTTGGGAGCAGGATTATGGTTACTTTTCACCGTTTTCCGAAGGAACTTCGATTGCTTTTTCCTGTAATACAGCCGGTTGTTGTTGAATATTATCGGTGATGGGGGTAACTTTCTCAATGACTCCAATGAGTTCCTGATAATTGGGAACCTCCGCATTAGCAATATATCCTACAGAGGCAGGAATCATAGGTGGGGCAGTGGTTAAAACCTCATACAAAGCTTCTTGTTCAATTTGAGGAAGACTACTGGAGACTAAAATAGAGCCATTAGGAACAGAATTATTATCTTGATACAAAACACGAAATCCGCTTCCTGAGACTGTTGTTCGATAACGATTATATTGTTCGAGAGACATGGCTGCGGCCACAACTTCCCCTTGACTAATCCATTCTAATGCCTGTTTCGGCGTAGCTGCTAAACGAATTTTGCTTAAGGTGAGTCCATAGAGGTTCAATAGGGGAAAATAATAGCCTGTCGCTGAGCCGGGTTGTCCCAGAGCAACCGCTTTCCCGTTTAAGTCAGAGAGACTTTTTAAAGGACTTTGTTGAGCCACGATAAAGATAGAACGGTTATTGAGTCCTCCTTCTAGGGGTAAAATGGGGACATAAGTAGATTGTTTGCTGGCGATCGCAGCCAACCCAGGAGAGGCAAATACGAGATCCCAACCTTTCTGATTAATTTGAGTAACCGCCTGACGTTCATTATAGGTGGGTTCTAACTCTACGATACTATTGAGTTCTTTTTCGAGATATTTTTTTAGTTCCCCGTATTTTTCTTCTAATTGTTCATTTTCTCCAAAACTAACCACCCCTAAAGTGATACGAGCAGGGAACTGTTGTCGTGACTGACAACCAAAAAAGGGAAAGACAATGAACGCTAAGTATAAAAAACGAAATTTCATTTGAGTAATCAACAACACTTAACCTGACAAAACTCGATTTATTTTTTTAGTCTGCTCAAAGTAACCGTGAAAGTTTTAGTCATTTTTCGGGCATACTACTATCATGATAAGCCCTGGACTAACCTCATAGGAGACCCTAACTTTATTTTCAGCACTATTCTTAATGTTTGTTGATGATAAGTTTTAAAGTTTAAGCCATCTCTGGGCTTCTTGGTCAGAGTCTTTTCTGATTATGGGTTAGTTTATCGATATTTTATCGTATTTTTCTTACGCTTCTCAGATTAAAACCATGCTCAAAGACAATCATCTGCTCAAGAATCTTAATATTGCGACAAAATTGAATATTTTGTTGGTCCTTATTGCTGTTATTACTATCTTTTTAAGTGGTGGGGTTTTATCTTTGGTTCTATCTCGCAATGCCGCAAGAGTCGTCACCGATAAAGCCTTAGTGCTTATGGAAACCATGAGTGCCGTTCGTAATTATACTAGCACAAAAGTTAGCCCAGAATTAGCGGCCAGATTGGAAACAGATAATCAATTTTTACCCCAAACGGTTCCTGCTTTTTCCGCTAGGGAAGTATTTGAATATTTTAGAGAACAAGGAGGTTACAAAGACTTTTTCTACAAAGAAGCTACCTTAAACCCAACCAATTTACGAGACAAGGCTGATGAATTTGAAGCGAAAATTGTCGAAAAGTTTCGTAATAATAGAGACCTTGAACAAACCTCTGGTTTTCGTGCTTTTAGTAGTGGAGATATTTTCTATATTGCTCGTCCCTTAGAAGTATCAAAAGAAAGTTGTTTACGGTGTCATAGTATCCCTGATGTTGCCCCTAAAAGCTTATTAACCACTTATGGCAAAGAAAATGGGTTTAATTGGAAACTACACGAAATCGTTGGGGCGCAAATGATTTTAGTCCCTGCTACAGCTATCTTTGAAAGTGCGAAAAGACTGCAAGTTTCTGTGACCAGTATTTTGATATTTTGTTTAAGTTTAGCGATTATTTTAATTAACTTCTTCTTAAGATTCTCAGTTACCAATCCTTTAAAGAAAATGGCCCAGTTAGCACAGCGTATTAGTACAGGAGATTTAAGTCAAGAATTTACCCATCCTTATAATGATGAAATGGGAATGTTAGCTGCTTCTTTAAACCGCATGAAAGTCAGTTTAGATATTGCGATGGAAATGTTAAATTCTGATACAGAGTAGGTTCAGTGAACAGTGACCAGTTATCAGTGATAAAATCAATAATGGATAATTAGTATTGATTAATTATCCATTACTAAGTATTAATTATTTCAAGCGGATCTTTAAGGCTTTTTTAGCTTCTTCTCGATCATCAAAATAGACCTTTTCTGTTCCTAAAATTTGATAATCTTCGTGGCCTTTTCCTGCTATTAAAACTCCATCTCCAGGGTTTGCTTGTAGAATAGCTGTTTTAATAGCTTCACCGCGATCGCTTATTACTATAGGTTGTACTGTTTCAGGAATTCCTGTTAAAATATCCTCTAAAATTCTCTGAGGATCTTCCGTTCTCGGATTATCAGAAGTGACCACTGAAACATCAGCTAATTGAGCGGATGCTTGACCCATTAAAGGCCGTTTCGTTCGGTCACGATCGCCTCCACAGCCAAACACACAAATCATTTTACCTTTAATAAAAGGGCGAGCAGCCTTCAGTAAATTTTCTAAACTATCAGGAGTATGGGCATAATCAACAATCACACTAATATCTTGTTGCTTGTTAATTTGTACTCGTTCCATTCTGCCAGGAACTCCCAGAAATTGAGGTAATTTTTCTACAATTTCTGTTAAATTTAACCCTAAATGTAAAACAGATGCGATTGCTGCTAAAACATTGGATAAATTGAATTGTCCCACTAAGGGAGAAGTAAATTGAATTTGACCTGATGGGGTGCTTAATGTTCCCGTCACTCCGTTAGCTTGATAGGTTAAATCACTGGTATAAAAATCAGCCTTTGTATCCCAGACACTATAAGTCCAAACTTGCTCAGGTTCTAAACTTTCAATTAATCGCTTGCCATAGGGATCATCTAAGTTAACAATGGCTTTTTCTTGTAAATAATCTAGAGTAAATAATAACTGTTTCGCTGCAAAATAATCTTCCATATCTTTATGGAAATCAAGATGATCTTGCGTTAGATTTGTAAAGACGCTGACTTGAAAAGGACATTGTTTAACTCGTCCTTGAACTAAAGCGTGGGAACTGACTTCCATGACACAATATTCATTATTAGCAGCCACGGCTTCAGCCAGTTGTTGTTGTAGCTCAGGGGCAAACGGTGTGGTGTGTACGGCTGTTTGCTCAAACCCTGACCAACGAGTATATAAAGTGCCAATTAATGCGGTCGGTTTTTGACGTTGGGTGAGAAAATATTCAATTAAATGGGTGGTGGTTGTTTTACCATTAGTTCCTGTTACCCCAATCATCTTTAATTGTTGTGCTGGATAGTTATAAAAAGCTGCTGCTATTTGGGCCGCAACGGTAATAACATCCTCCACAATAATCACACAATCATCATCGTTAGGGGGGAATTTTTGGGCAGCTTGGGGACTAATAATAGCTCCAACCGCCCCTACTTCCATAGCACTTTGCCAAAACTCACCTCCATCAACACGAGTTCCTGGCATACCAATAAATATATCCCCTGGTTGACAAGAATGGGAGTTAGTAGAGATACCCTTAACGTCCCTTTCTAGGGCTGAATGGGTGGAAAGGGAATCAATATTTGTAAGGTTATTTAATAAGTCCTGAAGTTTTTTGCTGGTTAACATAGTGGTTGAATTATATTGATTCTATGGCCTGATGGTGAAGACGACAATAATTCATTTTAGGTTCACTGATCAACTGCTTCATGGTATGAAAAAAGTGAGTAACTTCTGTGCGATAGCGCCGGAGCGTAGTGAGGAACTTCTAACTTCTAACTTCGTTAACCCCTTTCCCAAAGTCCTCAAAATTTGGTAGCCTAATCTAATACTTAGGGAATGGAATATAGAAGTGAATATTATTATTGGTCGTGGCAAAACAGCCCGACGTGCTTACGGTATAGACGAAATTGCACTGGTACCCGGTACTCGTACCTTAGATCCTAGTTTAGCGAATACTTCTTGGACCATTGGAGGCATTGAGCGTAGTATCCCCATTTTGGCCAGTGCTATGGATGGAGTGGTTGATGTCAAAATGGCTGGGTTACTCTCAGACTTAGGGGCGATTGGTGTTCTTAATCTAGAAGGAATTCAAACTCGTTACCATGATCCCAATCCTATTCTTGATCGCATTGTCTCAGTCGGCAAATCGGAATTTGTGGGGTTGATGCAGGAACTGTATGCAAAACCCATTCAACCAGAATTAATTAAACAGCGCATCACTGAGATTAAAAACAACGGTGGTATTGCTGCGGTGAGTTTAACTCCAGCCGGTGCGTCTCAATATGGCAACATTGTCGCTGAGGCTGGAGCCGATTTATTATTTGTACAAGCTACAGTGGTTTCTACAGCACATTTGTCCCCAGAATCCATGACTCCCCTCGATTTACAGGGATTTTGCCAAGAAATGCCCATGCCTGTCGTTTTCGGTAACTGTGTCACCTATGAAGTGGCGTTAAACTTGATGAAAGCTGGAGCAGCAGCCGTTTTAGTAGGGATTGGGCCTGGGGCTGCTTGTACCTCTCGCGGGGTGTTAGGGGTGGGTGTTCCCCAACCAACGGCGATCGCAGATTGTGCGGGAGCTAGGGATGATTATCAACAGGAAACCGGCCGTTATGTCCCTGTGGTGGCTGACGGAGGTATTGTCACCGGGGGAGACATCTGTAAATGTATCGCTTGCGGTGCCGATGCGGTCATGATTGGTTCTCCTATTGCCCGTGCGGCTGAAGCCCCTGGAAGGAGTTATCATTGGGGTATGGCTACACCTTCCCCGGTGTTACCCAGAGGAACTCGGATTAATGTGGGAACCACAGGCACCATTAAGGAAATTTTAACCGGTCCTGCTAAATTGGACGATGGAACCCATAACTTATTAGGAGCATTAAAAACCAGTATGGGAACTTTAGGGGCTAAGGATCTCAAGGAAATGCAAGAAGTCGAAGTGGTCATTGCACCTTCGCTGTTGACAGAAGGAAAAGTTTATCAGAAAGCTCAACAGTTAGGAATGGGGAAATAATAGCAAATCCGGTTTGGATACCCCCCTTATCTTTCTAGTTGATGAGGGTGGGGAGTGTGGGAGGGGTGGGGAGTGTACTTCGACAAGCTCAGCAACAGGGGGAAATTTGTTCTTTAAAAGAAAGTTTGTGTTATCTTAGAGGCACTTAAGGAAGTATGGGAACTAATTTTTGTAGTTTTAGTTCTTTTCTATCTAGGGATTGACAAATTCGAGTCAATGACGGCAATCTGAAAAAAAGTTAGAATTATTAACTCTGTTTTAAAATTGCTGGTTTTATATTTATGCTTTCTTTACTATCATCACTACTCATCGCACAAACTGCTTCCTATCCCTTGACCTATCGGGAAAGGAACCCTCAATTTATCACTCAACCTCAACAGATACGCCCTTTACCTGGGCAACTCAATGATGTTTTAGTTTTCAATAGCAATAGCCCGGAAGTCGTGTCTAGGGAAGGGGTTTTATTATCCACGTTTCCTCCCAACGGCAAACGTCACCCTAATGCCCATCTCAATCATCCCATAGAAGGCCGCTTTGACGTTTTCACCCATCACATTTCTCGACCAGATCAAGGGAATAAAACCCTTTATCAAGGTCTGTTAGTTCATAATCCTACCTCAGAGACAGTAGTCCTCAAGGTGTTACAGGGGGCAAGTTATCTTAACTCTTCTGATGCACCCTTTATTAATCTTCCATCTATTGTTGAAGATCCATCAGGACAAGTGTTTTCTGGTCCGGGTTCCCGTTTAATGGGAGATATTTTACGAGGGGTTAATCAAGAAGACTTATCCCGTCGTATTGTTATCCCACCCTATCAAAGTCGGATGCTGTTTACCCTCCCCATTAAACCCAGTAGCGCGCGTTCGACGTTTTTAAAGGTGTATAGCGACGGACCGCTTTACATGGCTAATTTAGCCCTTTATGAAGTAGCTGAACAAATTAAATACAAGGAAGATGACAAAGAGAAAGTCAAGATCGCCTATCGAGAACCCAACCTCAACGAATGGCGACGCATTGTTACCAAAGGCGGTTTAATTTATCCAAGAGACTTGGCCCCAACTCCCCTAGATGTGGACTACGGCGATAAAACCATTTATGGCCGTGTTGCTGGTATTTCTGTGGGATCAGAATGGGAAGCAAGACTTACTGATGGACCAGGAAAACCTTACCTTAGTATTCCCAAACGGGGTGGGGCGTTTTCTTATCCCTTGAGTACGGTGACAACCGGAACCCACGGTACTCGACAGATACAAAGCGCACCCATGTTAGTGCGTTACCCTGATACGGCTTATAAAGCTCATGGCAACTATGGGGTACATTATAATTTAACCCTACCTTTGGTGAATAAGACCAATGAACCTCAAACCGTGGCCGTAACTTTACAAACGCCTTTCAAGAAAAATCAATACGCTGATCGCCTGATTTTTTCCCGTCAACCTCAAGGTCAAGTATTCTTTCGAGGAACAGTACAGGTCAATTATGAAGATCGAGAGGGAACCACTCAAGAACGTTTCTTCCACCTTGTACAAAGACAAGGGCAAAAAGGGGATCCTTTGGTCAGATTTAATTTAAAACCAGGGGAACAAAGAATGGTTGAAGTTGATTTTCTTTATCCTCCCGATGCAACACCTCCCCAAGTTTTAACCGTGGAAACCATGCAACTATTCTACGGTAATCTTCCTAATTAAAACTTCGGCTTCGCTCAGTTTGAGTGTTGGTGTAGGGGGTGTGATCTTGGTTAATGTCACCCCCAATTTTATTTAATCTAAATTGAGTAACTTTTCTAAAAAATTCACAAAACTTGCTAAGTTGGTTACTTGTTTTTTAGTAGTGTCACTAATCCAATTATTATCTTTAATACTGACTGTGTTGGTTTTACCTGGTTTCAGGATACTAGCAATTGTAGCAATAATAGCTTTTTTATCATCAAAAGGTTTCCATTTTAATTTGTTTCTTTCTGCTTCGGTAAATTGATTAATATAAGTATTTGCTCGTTTGATATAGTCAGGATAAGCAATTTCTCCACATTGACAAAGTAAGGTTTCTAAGACTCCGTGATCAGAATTATTAGGTAAAATATAAATTCCCACAGATAATTTATCATTAAATAAAATAGAAGGCATATTTACTCTTGCATAAAGTTTACGATATTTTTCATCATATTTAGGGATAAACTTTCTCCAAAATGGTTCTAACTCTGATCTAGAACCATTAAACTCTTGAAAGTTTAAAATTTTTTTAATAACTTTTGCAACGAATGCTTGATCATGATTTCCTTCTACTGCAATTAAAGCATATTGACGATTCACCAGCGAACCTCCTGGCCTAATTCTTCCCTTAACCGTTTTAATCTTTCTTCTGGATGTCTTACGACTTTAGTATATTCTTCTTTTTTTTCTAAGCGATAAAAGACTAAATCTGCTGTGGGTTCTGTGACTTCTAAAATTGCATCAACTGCTTCTAAACTGTGGGTTGTGGCAAATAATTGTATATCCAATTCTTTACACCATTTGACTAACCATTGCATAGAAAATTTTAACGCTTCTGTATGAATTGATGATTCAATTTCATCAATGAGGAGAACTCCCCCTTTTGCTTGAATAATAATCAAAGAAATATAGAGTAATCGACGAATACCATCCCCTAAGTTACTAACTGGAGTTAACCCTAATTTATCATGTTGAATATAAACTTCAAATCCAGAAAAAGGTGAATTTAATATTTCTAAATCAGAAATATTAGGATCAATTTGTTGTAATAATTCAAGCACATTGGTCTTGAAATTTTGTCTTCTTACTTCTGATAATAAATAAGAAAGACCTGTTTCTATGACATGGGAATAAGAAGAAATAAATGGAGTCGAAAACTTAGGTATATTTGAATCAGGATAAATTTTTTTGTTGCTTGTTAGTTCAAATACTTTACTTATTTTTTTCTCTTGAGGAACCGTATCAAAACTACTTAAATCAACCTCTACATTTAATTTGATAACATTGACAGATTTTTGAATATCATTCTCTTGGATATTTTCAATTCCTTCAATCATTAATTTCTGATAATTTCTTTGATCAAAAAAAGCAATTTCTTCTATATTTTTATAATTTACCTTAACTTTATTAATAATCAGTTTTCCTCGACTCTTAATAATAATAGGTTTTTGACTAGAAGGAAACAGCCATTTTAAGGTTTCTATGGGAAAAGTTGTGATTGTACTTCCATCTTTTTTACGTTGGTTAGCAACAGTTAACCACACTCTAATATCTAAAGGATTACAATAGAGTTGAATTGCTTCGAGTACGCTTGTTTTTCCTGAATTATTAAACCCAACTAATACATTAATTTGACCCAGGTTGTCAAGTTTCACGTCTTTTAAACCTCGGAACTGATGAATAGTAAGACTTTCTAAATTTTTCATCGGTTCACTTATCTATCATGTTTTAGTTTGAGTTTAAACTATTTTCATTATAGCAGATAGTAATTATTAGGTAAAACTTAAGATAACTTTAACCAGTTAAATATCTTTTCAACGGTTAACTGTAAATTAATTTCAGTTAAGATTGGTAATTGTTGATCGCCTCGAAATAATTGTACTTTTTGTTCAGGAAAAACCCCTAAAATAGTTTCTTCTTCAGGATAAATTAACCAACCTAATTCTGTACCATATTGAGAACAATGTAACAGATTTTCTAATACTTTACTTGAACTTTGATTAGGAGATAAAATTTCAATTGACCAATCAGGATATATTTCAAAACGGTTCGCAATTTTTCCTGATGAAGTTATGGGAATTCTTTGCCAACGGAAAACAGACACATCAGGAATAATAGAATTTCCCCCAAAGGTACAACGTAATTCTGAAAAAGCATAAGCAATTTTTGCATCTTCTGTTATATTATTGATAACAGAACAGAGTTTAGACTGTAATCTACTGTGTTCTCCTTGTGGCATGGGTTTTTGTTTAATTTTTCCTTGAATAAATTCACTTCCTGGTTTTGTTTCGGGAAGGGTTAAAAATTCCTGTAAGGTTAAGGGTTTTGGAGGTGTTTTAACCATTGGTTTATTTGTCTGGTTTTCTTTTTATTATAGAATAAAATAAAGAAGAGAAATTCCTAATTTAGTGATTGTTGATGATTCTTTAAACAAAAGATGAGGTAAGGTCTATTTTTTCCACGATTAAACAATGTGTCAGTTGTGTTGAAGTCTGTCTTGACTTAACAGGCTTTTATATCCCGATTTATTTGATAAGATTAGATGAGAGAGATAATCGACTTATTATCTTAGCAGGGGATGAAATTGAAATAACAATTGATCCAGATGGAGAATAGAGGTTTTTAATATGAAAATTGATTTTTCTGCCATGACTACCTCAGAATTACGTCATTATGTTCTACAAAATAGGGATGATAAAGCTGCTTTTTATGC
>JASJDD010000063.1 GCA_030065735.1 Crocosphaera sp. | reverse complement strand
AGATAACTGGCGTAGGGGGACTATCCCTCTGTGGGCAGAAATATCCCATCGTGAGTTGGGAAGCCTCACCCATAATCTTTGATTTGGGTGGGGAGGATGTCACAAGCGTTGTCATCATTGTCCAAATCAACCTATAGTAAAAAGGCGACTCAATTACGTTTATTATTAATAAATGCGCGTAAATCAGCTAATTTTACTCAAACTGAATTATCTAAAAGATTAAACAAACCTCAATCTTATGTCTCTAAATATGAACGGGGTGAAAGACGTTTAGATGTTATTGAGTTTCTTGAGGTTAGTAATGCTTTAAATATTGATCCAATTGCTTTAATTGAAGAATTAATTAACTTGGAATAGTTTTTAAAAATGGAAATTGAAGTAACAGATTTTAATGATTCAGCGTCTTTAATTAATAAGCAATTTAGCTATCAATGGGATGTTATCGAAACTATTTTAACATCTATGCCATTACATCTTAAAGCATCATCACAATTAGGAATAGAAGGTAGTCCTATTTTTGATCCTGTTGGAACTAATGAATTTATTAAAACTGAATTAGTTGAACAAGGATGGTATACTAATATTGCTATTCCTAAAAAGTATCAGTTTTTGGGCAAAGACATTGATTGCGGTAACTCAGGAATGATTATTGAATTTCAATTTTCTAATTATCCTTTTTTATTAAATAATTTATTACGTTCTGAGTTATTTTTTAAATCACAAATTACATTAAACTCAGATGTGACTAAGTTAGTTATAATTATTACAAAAGCCAAAATGGTTCCCGCGTCTAATAGTACCTTATACTACGAACAAGCTGTTAAACAACTTACAGCATTAACTCAATACAAAGTATTTGATGTTCCCATTCGTTTAGTTGGTTTATTTGAGAAATTTGAAGAGATTACTACTATAGTTTGGTCACAATATAAACAACAAAGATCAAGAAAGCTTATTCAACAGAAACAGTGTCAATGTATTATCAGTCCAGGAAAAAAGCATAACAGTAGAGCTATTATAACAATGTTATAATTCTATTTCAAGCTGTTTAAAATCTACATTTGATGGTTGATCAGAATTCACTTTTTTCTTGTTACTACGACCATTTAAGTTAATATCAATAGGTCTATCTTCACCTCTTAAATCAGCAGAAAAAGCTGATTCTTCATAGATTAATCTATTTTCTAATTCTTGTTTATGATATTCTTCTGGAAAAATTTTTGCTTTTTTTCGTTCGGTTGCTTTGTTTCCAGTTTGCATATCAAATCTATATTTTTCTATGTTTTCTCCAGTTTTTTCTACATAATTTCTCAGGCTTTTTAAATTAGGAAAATTATTATTTTTATCGGGTTTTTCTTCTAATCTTCTCAAAGCAATATGATAATATTTTTCTTCAATTTCAGCACCTATAAAATTCCGTTCATAATTTTTAGAAACTACTCCAACTGTTCCTGAACCCATATAAGGGTCAAAAACAATATCATTAGTTTGAGTTGTAGCTAAAATAATTCTAGCCACCAAATCTTCAGGAAATTGACAAGGATGAATTGTTTGTTCTTCATGGTTATGTTTGACATTTCTAAATAACCAAATATCACCAGGATTTTTTCCTTTAGGATTACAAGATAATTCTCCTTTTTTATTCCCTTTATAATGTTTTTTGTTTTGGTATTTTTGAGGAACCCGAATCGGATCTAAATTAAAGACATATTCATTAGATTTAGTAAACCATAAAATCGTTTCATGACGACAAGAAAATTTATTTTGTGCATGAAGTCCATGTTGTCTGATCCAAATAATTCGATTACGAGGAATTAGTCCACACGACTCTAGAATAGGGAAAAAACGAATATCTAAAGGAATTAATGATCCTTGATTAGAAAAAGCCCCAACTTGCCAAAATATTGACCCTGTTTTTTTCAAAACACGGCTGCATTCCTTAATTATTACTGTTTGTTCTTCTAAATACTTCTCTAAAGCTTTTTTAGCTTCATATTCTTTACCTAAATTATAAGGAGGAGAAGACACGACTAAATTAACACATTCATCAGGTAATTGCTTTAATAATTTTAAACAATCTCCTAAAAAAATTTGGTTTAGTGGTAAGTTGAGAAAGCCCGTGTTCACAGATTTACTAATTTAACTTTTATTTCATTTGATAATAACCTAAAATGGGTTATTAGTCAATAGTAAATAATGTACCCATATATCATTGCTTTAATTCATCGACTCAATTCTATCAAGACTGAGGCTTAAATTGCTCACTGTTAATAATCTCTACTGTATCCCCCGATGGTTTAATCACAAATAATCCTTTTTGATAGGCATAACGATCAATTCCTTCATCAATTTCTATCCCTGCAACTGCACCATATAGCTGAAAATTATTATATTGAGGAAAAGCTAATTTAAACTGTTCTAATTTAGAAATAAAGTTATTAACATCGTCATAAGATAGACGAGATTTACATTCTACCGCTACCATTTCTTGTCCATTAATGGCAACAATATCAATCTCCATTGCTAACCCTTGTTTACGACTGCGAACCCGTGAAGCAACTTGAGTAACATCAATCCCTCTCGTTTGCAAAAGACGCACTATTGCAGGTTCAACTAATTGTTCCACAAAACGTCCCCATCGAGTTGTTAAAGCATCCACAGCACGCATAGTACGTTTAGAAGCTTTATCAAGTTCAGCAAGACGGCGATCTAGTTCAGCAGCACGGCGATCGGCTTCAGCAGCACGGCGATCGTATTCTTGACGAGACTCCTCAAACTTTTCGTTTGTTTTCTCAAATAATTTATAAATATCTTCAATTGTGAGAGGTTCAGACATAGTTATTAATATAATCATCCTTCAATTTTAATTATATTCTTTTTGCCGGTTTGATCAGCGATCCCGAAGGGATCGCGGAGTGAGTGCGCAAAACAGTCTATGGTGTCATTCACCAACAACAAGAAAATGACCAACAATGATAAAATACAGTGAGATTATTAAATTAGTTAGTTATGACTTCTGCGATCACCTCACAATTAGAATCTTTATTAAACTTTCCTGATATTATTCCTTGGGAAAATGTTGATATAACTTGGAAAGATCGGGTAAAGACAATAGTTTCTGATAGTTGTATTCCTAATTATTTAATAACTCCCCCTAATATTGAAAGCTTAAAGGATACTGTTAGGATAGCTAGTCACAATAAGTGGTCAATGCTTCCCTGTGGAAATGGGAGTAAATTAAGTTGGGGTGGTGTGGTTTCTGAGGCTAATCTGATTATTAGTACCCAAACGCTTAACCAGGTGATTGATCATGCAGTTAGTGACTTAACTATCACTGTAGAAGCAGGGATAAAATTAACAGAATTACAGGCTATTTTACAACCCCATAATCAATTTCTACCCATTGACCCTGCCTACCCAGACAATGCTACGATAGGAGGCATTCTAGCCACAGCAGACACAGGATCATGGCGACAACGTTATGGAGGAATACGGGATCTGGTGTTGGGACTCTCTTTTGTGCGCTGGGATGGAGAAATAGCCAAAGCAGGAGGAAAAGTTGTCAAAAATGTGGCAGGATATGACTTAATGAAACTTTTAACGGGTTCTTACGGCACATTAGGCATAATTTCTACTGTTACCTTCCGCTTGTATCCCATCCCTGAAGCATCGGGAACTTTAGGGATGACAGGGAAAGCCGACAATATTAACAAAATGGCACAAACCTTGTTACAATCAGGACTGCAACCTACTGCTGCTGAAATGGTTTCCCCCTCTGTGGTTAAAAGTTTAGAATTAGGGGAAGAAATGGGCTTAATAGTACGATTTCAAAGCATACCAGAAAGTATTAAAGAACAAAGTCAACAAGTGCAAGCGATCGCTGAAAGATTAAGCATAAAAACAATATTTTGTCAAGATGAAATTGAAGAAAATCTATGGAAACGATTACAAGAATTAATCAGAGTTTCTAACACAAATTCAGTGATAACAGGCAAAATAGGAGTTATACCCAATCAAGCAGTTAACTGGTTAATAAAATTCAATGAGTTAACCCAGGAGCAAGGATGGGGGATGATTAATTTAAGTAGTGGCATAGGACAGTTTAAACTGGATATAGAACCCAGTTTAGGCATTTTAAAACAACTGCGATCGATCTCTCAAGAGAATGGTGGATTTTTAACCATTTTAGAAGCTGATCAAAGCATTAAAAAACAATTTGAACCTTGGGGATATTCAGGTAATGCTTTACCCATTATGAAGAAAATTAAAAGCCAATTTGATCCTCATAATTTACTGAGTCCTTCTCGTTTTGTTTAGTTACTTTTTTGAACAACTTTTATTATTATGCAAATTTCTGATAACGCGAGCAATAGTTTCAATTTCCAACAAGCTTTAGAAAAAGAAATCAAAGGATTTGACACAAAAAATCCACCCAAACAAGAATTAATTGATAGTTGTGTTCACTGTGGTTTTTGTTTATCTACCTGTCCTAGTTATCGTGTTATCGGTAAAGAAATGGACTCTCCAAGGGGTAGAATTTATTTAATGGATGCTATTAATAAAGGACAAGCAAGCTTAGATGAAGCAACTACCCAACATTTTGACAGTTGTTTAGGCTGCTTAGCTTGTGTTTCTACCTGTCCATCAGGGGTACAATATGATAGTTTAATTGCAGCAACTAGACCGCAAGTTGAACGAAATCAACCTAGGAATTTTACGGATAAAATCATTAGAAGTATCATTTTTAATCTTTTTCCCTATCCCCAAAGGTTACAAATTTTTCTTCCCTTACTTTGGGTGTATCAAAAATTAGGAATTCAAAAAATTGTTCGCGCAACAGGGTTATTAAAACGCTTCTTTCCTCGTTTAGCAGCAATGGAGTCTATTTTACCCGAAATAACCCTTAAATCATTTAACAAAACCTATGCTGATGTTATACCGGCACAAGGAAAAAAACGCTATCGTGTAGGAGTGGTTTTAGGGTGTGTTCAACGATTATTTTTCTCAACAGTTAATGAAGCTACAGTGAGAATTTTAACTGCTAATGGTTGTGAAGTAGTTATTCCTAAAAGTCAAGGATGTTGCGCTGCATTACCAGCACACCAGGGACAAGAAAAACAGGCACAAATTTTAGCAAAACAGATGATTGATAGTTTTGCCAATACTGATGTTGATTATATCATTATTAATGCTGCTGGATGTGGTCATACGTTAAAAGAATACGGTCATATTTTAGCGGATGATGCAGAGTACAAAGAAAAAGGAGAACAATTTTCAAATCAAGTTAAAGACATTCAAGAATTTTTAGCAGAAATTGGTTTAACAACCTCATTATCTCCTGTAACTGATGATGATTTACCTTTAGTTTATCAAGATGCTTGTCATCTTTTACATGGACAAAAAATCAGTTTACAACCCCGTCAACTTCTGAAACAAATTCCAGGAATTATATTAAAAGAGCCCATCGATGCAGCCTTATGTTGTGGCAGTGCAGGGGTTTATAATATGTTACAGCCAGAAGTTGCCGATGAGTTAGGTAAACAAAAAGTTAATAATTTAATCAATACAGGAGCAAAACTAATTGCCTCTCCTAACCCTGGATGTTCCTTACAAATCAAAAAACATTTAAACTTGCAAGGAAAAGACATCAAATTAATACACCCTATGGAATTATTAGATTATTCTATTAGAGGAATTAAAATTGATTTATAATTCTCTGAAATTGATATTTACCGAGGCCACATGAGGTAAATATCATACTCCATAAAAATCCTCATCTAAAATTTGTTCAACAGAAAAAGGACACATCAGAGGATACTCACTTTCTTTTGGAACTCGCACCCCAAATTTGGCTAATTTCCCCTCCTTAATAGCCAACTTTCTCCCATCTCCATAAGCTTTTTCTATTGCCTCTCTTAAAAAACTTTGGAGAGAGGGGGTATTCTCTAAATTATCAAGAACACGCTGACGATGTTCAATAACTGAACTATACCAACTCCTTTTCATTGTTTCAGGTGCATCGAACTGAGTATGTAATTTAAGTAAATGTGCCAACAAAATTTTAAGATTACTTTTGAGTGCGTTTTTTTCAGATTTACCCAAATCAACTAACTCCTCGATTAGATGCTCAATATCTAATGAGTCAAACTCACGATTTATCAATTGACTAATCGTTTGCTCAATCCAAAGTTGTAAATCTTGATCGTATAGGTGCTTAATCATACATAGTCGTTAAAATCTAATGTCTTATCTAATCTTATCAAAACATTAAATAAGATCAAAACTTCAAAAAAATTAATACAAAAAATAAGCTTATTTTTAGATTTAATAACTCAAAAAACAGTCATGTTAAATATCTCGTAAAAATTTAAGGATCATGATCTATGTGCTACACTTAAATGATAAACGGATTTCTAGTTGATTATGGTTTTTTCTTCTCTGATTCGTACCCTACAAAAATCTCCCTTAACCAAAGAACTCTTGGACAAACTTAAGGGAAATAATGAATTAGGATTAAAAGGAATTAATCGACTACCAAAAGGGTTAATTTCTTCTGCTTTAGCTCAAACTAACCAGCAAAATTTATTAGTTATCTGTGCTACCTTAGAAGAAGCAGGGCGATGGACAGCGCAACTAGAAATTATGGGATGGAAAACAGTCAATTTCTATCCCACTTCTGAAGCATCTCCTTATGAACCTTTGAACCCTGAGTCGGAAATGATTTGGGGACAAATGCAGGTATTATCTAACTTGGATGTGTCTGAATCTGAGGAAAATAATTATGCTGTTGTTACCACAGAAAAAGCCTTACAACCCCATTTACCACCTCCCAATATTTTCCATAATTATTGCTTAAATTTACAAGCAGGAATGGCAGAAAAATCAAAAAAGTTTGATGAAGCTTTGGTAAAATTAGGCTATGAAAGAGTTAATTTAGTAGAAGTAGAAGGACAATGGAGTCGTCGAGGGGATATTGTTGATATTTTCCCCGTTTCTTCAGAGGTTCCTGTTAGATTAGAATGGTTTGGAGATGAATTAGAAAAAATCAGAGAATTTGACCCAGCAACTCAGAGATCGCTTGATAAAATAGACCATATATTATTAACACCTATTAGTTTTAACACGATTATTGGTAATATCATCAAAGAAAATAATAAGAATCTAGATGATTATTTATCAGAAGAGGAAAAAGAAGGTTTAGAAAATTATAATTATCCCCCAGGAATGCAGCGTTTTTTAGGGATAGCTTTTGATGAACCTAGCTGCATTTTAGACTATTTAAAACCTAACACCTTGTGTGTTTTTGATGAAATTGAACAATGTCAGTCCCATAGCGATCGCTGGTTAGACTATATAGAAGAACATTGGCAAGATAGGGACAAACCCTTACCCAAAATCCATCGGAATTTTGAAGATTCTTTTAAATTAACTCAACCTTTTTCTAAATTATATCTGTCTGAACTCTCAGAAGTTAATAATAAAAATGCCTTAGATTTATCCAGTCGCCCTTTACCTACCACTCCCCATCAATTTGCAAAACTAGCAGAAATATTAAGGGGAAAACGAGAAATTTATAGTGGTATAACCTTAAATAAATATACAACTTGGTTAATTTCAGCCCAACCCTCTCGTACTGTTTCTCTACTACAAGAACACGATTGTCCAGCACAATTTATACCTAATCCTCGTGATTATCCAGCTATTAATAAATCCCATATCCAAGGAACAGCGATCGCTTTAAAATATTCAGGGTTAGCAGAATTAGAAAGCTTTATTTTACCCACATTTCGTATTGTTGTCGTTACTGATAAAGAATTTTTTGGACAGCACGTTTTAGCCACAGCAGGATATATTAGAAAGCGTCGTCGCGCCACTTCTAAAAAAGTTGACTTACAGCAACTGCATCCAGGAGATTATGTGGTTCATAAAAGTCATGGAATTGGTAAATTTTTGAAATTAGAAAGTTTAGCTACCCGTGAATATTTAGTGGTTCAATATGCTGATGGAATCTTGAGGGTTCCCGCAGATTCTTTCGATAGCTTATCTCGTTACCGTCATACCGGTTCAACCCCACCCCAACTGCATAAAATGACGGGGAAAATGTGGCAAAAATCGAAACAAAAAGTCCGTAAAAATATTAAGAAATTAGCTGTTGATCTGATTAATTTGTATGCAAAGCGAGCAAAAAATACAGGGTTTACCTATCCTCTAGATACTCCTTGGCAACAGGAATTAGAAGACTCCTTTCCTTATCAACCCACCCCTGATCAACTAAAAGCGATACAAGAAGTTAAAATAGACTTAGAAAGCGATCGCCCTATGGATCGCTTAGTGTGTGGCGACGTAGGTTTTGGCAAGACAGAAGTCGCAGTAAGAGCTATTTTTAAAGCGGTCACCAGTGGTCACAAACAAGTGGCATTTTTAGCCCCCACTACCATCTTAACCCAACAACATTATCACACCCTAAAAGAAAGATTTGCTCCCTATCCTATTAATATTGGACTATTAAATAGATTTCGGACTACCTCAGAAAAAAAAGAGATTCTGCAACGCTTAGCCACCGGAGAATTAGATATTGTTGTTGGAACGCAACAACTATTAGGAAAAAGCGTCAAATTCAAAGACTTAGGCTTGTTAGTCGTAGACGAGGAACAAAGATTTGGCGTTAATCAAAAAGAAAAAATTAAGGAAATGAAAACCCATGTTGATGTCCTTACTTTAACTGCCACACCCATTCCCAGAACCTTATATATGTCCCTATCAGGAATACGGGAAATGAGCTTAATCACAACGCCTCCGCCCTCTCGTCGTCCCATTAAAACCCATTTATCTCGCTATAATCCTGATGTGGTGAGAACCGCTATTCGTAATGAATTAGATCGAGGAGGACAAGTCTTTTATGTAGTTCCTAGAGTTGAAGGAATTGAAGAAGTAGCAGCCCAATTAAAGACAATGGTTCCCAGTGCTAAAATAGGTATTGGTCATGGTCAAATGGATGTTAATGACTTAGAAATGACCATGTTAAGCTTTAATAATGGAGACGCAGATATTCTAGTTTGTACCACCATTGTTGAGTCAGGATTAGATATTCCTCGGGTTAATACAATCATCGTAGAAGATGCTCAAAAATTTGGCTTGGCGCAACTTTATCAACTCAGAGGAAGAGTGGGAAGATCAGGAATTCAAGCTCATGCTTGGTTATTGTATCCTAGTAAATCTCAACTAACAGAAACAGCCCGTAAAAGATTAAGAGCGTTACAAGAATTTAGTCAGTTAGGATCGGGGTATCAATTAGCAACTCGTGATATGGAAATTCGCGGGGTTGGTAACTTATTGGGTGCCGAACAATCGGGACAAATGGAGTCGATTGGCTTTGAATTATACATGGAAATGCTACAAGAAGCTATCCGAGAAATTCAAGGTCAAGAAATACCAAAAGTAGAAGATACTCAAGTTGATTTACAATTAACCGCTTTTATTCCTACAAATTATATTCCCGATATGGAACAAAAAATGTCCGCTTACCGTGCTATTGCTATTGCGAATTCCAAAAAAGAATTAAGTCAAATTGCAGCAGAATGGAATGATCGCTACGGAAAATTACCTATTCCCGTGCAGCAATTATTACAAGTGATCGAACTGAAACAATTAGCGAAATCTTTGGGATTTTCTCGCATTAAACCCGAAGGAAAACAAAACATTGTCTTAGAAACACCTATGGAAGAACCGGCTTGGAAATTATTAGAAGAAAATTTACCCCAACATTTGCGATCGCGCTTCGTTTATACTCCCAAAAAAGTCACTGTTAGGGGTTTAGGAGTGATGAAACCCCAAAAACAACTAGAAAGTTTAATAGAGTGGTTAGGAAAGATGCAAGATGCGATTACAGTGAACAGTGAAGAGAATTAAGAATCTAGAATGTAGAATGTAGAATTCTACATTTTAACCAACGGTTCTTTTATTAATGTACGTTGCTTTTATTGTACGTCATTTTTATCGTATGTTGTTTAAAATTTTTTAAAGAGAAGTCCAAACAATTAAATTGAACTTCTCTGATAAGCTATAAATATGGCTGTTTAAGCAGGAACTGGTTCTCCAGGACGTAACTTCATCCATTTTCCCGTTTCTTCTAAAAAGCTTTCACAACCTACGACATCCCACTCCATTTCGATATAATCCTTTTTGGGACGAATGTTAACATTAATAGTAGGTTCTTCGGGTTCAAAAGTTGGATTATCGGTTAAATGGGGTTGTTGATGTTGTTCTTCCACTGCGTAATAGGTTTGACAACTATCAACATAATGACAGTTAACACAAATACACATATGTTTCTCCTTTATCGATGCTACCTATTAATTTAACGTAGGATATAAGAATTTGACTAATTTTTAAGGGTTTATTTCTTTAGTTTATATGAAGCAGACGACATTATCTCTCAATTTGTTTTCTAATCTGTTACCATTTGACTTAGAATTGCTTCCGTCCACTGCTTATTTAGTGGGTGGGATGGTCCGAGATGCACTGCTAAACTGTCAGCGAGATTATCTTGATTTAGATTTTGTTTTACCCAAATTTGCCATAGAAACGGCTAAAAAAATTGCAAATAAATATAATGCTGGTTTTGTGGTTTTGGATGCAAAAAGAAACATTGCTAGAGTCGTTTTTCAACAAGGAACGGTTGATTTTGCTCAACAAGAAGGAGATACCCTTGAAAAAGATTTAAGGAGGCGGGATTTTACAATCAATGCGATCGCTTATAATTTTCATCAACAAAAATTAATTGATCCTCTCAATGGTTTAGAAGATTTACAAACAAAAACCATGAGAATGATTAGTGTTAAAAACTTGCAAGATGATCCCTTAAGATTATTACGTGCTTATCGTCAAGCTGCTCAATTAAACTTTATCATCGAACCAAAAACACGACAAACTATTAGTCAATTATCTCATTTAATTAATCAAGTAGCTGCTGAGCGAGTCCAAAGCGAATTCAATTATTTATTAGGAAATTCCAGAGGAAGTAAATGGTTAAATGAAATCAAAAAAGATGGCTTGTTAAAAGCTTGGTTTCCTCAGATTAATAACAATAATTTACAGTTACTTCAGGGAATTGATACCAGTCTTGAATTGTTACGAAATAAGTTTAAATTTAAAAAAAATGATTTCAATAGCTTGTTTGAACTTAAAACCAATGAAACTATTTATAATAGCGTTCTAATTCAACGAGCAAGATTAACCTGTTTAGTTTCTAATGATTCTGAAATTGCTAAACAAGAATTAATTAATTTAAAGTATTCCAATCAAGATATCAAAGCAGTACTCAATGTTTTAAATCATTTACCTTGTTTAGAAAAAAAACAGCAAAAAGCCTCTTTAAGAGAACTATATTTTTTGTTTTTAGAACTGGGTGAGCATTTTCCTATTTTTGCTTTAGTTTCTCTTAGCAAAGATATTAATAATGGATTGATTTTTAAACTTATTGATCATTATCTTGATCCTCAAGATAAATTGGCACATTCGGTTCCTTTAATAACAGGTTATGATTTAATCAACCATCTGAATATGAAACCCAGTCCCCAACTAGGCCAGCTTTTAACTGAAGTTTCAATTGCTCATATCGAAGGAAAAATATCCACTAAAGAAGAAGCTTTAAAGTTTGCTAGAGATCATTTAACGAAGTCAGAAGTTCCTCACTAGGTTCCGGCGCTATCGCACAGAAGTTGGAAGTTGGAAAAAAAGGCAAGACGAGTAATAATTGCTTTCTTTATTTCCTACTTTTAAGTGCAGTTTGTTTTGATTAGTTTTTAATCACTTCTGACTTCAAACTTCACACTTCTAACTTCAAAAGCGGGGTTTTAGACCCAATTATTTTCAATAATTATTGGGGTTATGAAGATTTTTCCCAGAAAACTCCTAATCATTAATTATCTGAGTGACAACAATCAATCATCGGGACTTCTGCTAACATTTCTAACCCTACTGAGGTTAAAAGTTCTTGCCATTCTTGAGGGTTTTCTTCTTTGATTTTGGCGACTGTATCTAAGGTTTCAAACCAGAGACTAGCGTTAGCATAAACTTGCGCTTTTTCGAGGGAAGGTTCATCTTTAATCTGATTTTCTAACCCTGGAGTTGGGACAACATATTCTAGGGAACCCTGTACATATTTATCTCGGTTGCGATAACTAGAATTACAAATAACCATCAACGACCAAGTATAATTTCCTGGTTGTAAGTTAACGTTTTGAGGAATTTCTAACTTAATAATTCCGGGAGTTGAGGGTAAAGGAAATTGAGTGTAATAGACTTCGTTATTGGTGTCATCGACTAAAACAAATTCCCCTTGGGTGGCGGTTGTTGTGGGAATAAATCCATAAAAAGTGGGGGTATCGGTTGCTGTTTTTGCCTTGTTTTCTCGGTTAGGCATCAAAGCAACTAAAGGGGGTTCATTCTCTTCATTGGTTAGACAAGTTTGATCATCACTACGGGTTCCTCCCCCTGCACTCTTTTTCGGTGCGCCTCTATTACCAGTATCGGGAAAATTTAAGCTAATGAGAGAAGGGTTGAATAAAGGAGAAGAAATAACGGGTAATAAGGGAGAAAAAACCCCTAAAACCATTAAAGAAACTAATAAACTAACTTTTTTGGCAAGGGTTACGGTTGATTTTCTGTTCATCGGTTTAACTGATTTATTGACACCCTGTAATGATGATTACAATACCCTCCATAGGATAACCATATTTTGCCAAAAAAATCAAGCTTTTTTACAAAAATTAAATAATTAAATTACCGTAAAATCAGATGGTTTTATTGCTTATTAGACTGATAAACTACGAATTTCTAACGTTGCCCGTTTAATCGTATTGACCAGAGTGGTTCCAAAGGTTTGCATTAATTTGATATAAATTTCAGGATTTTTGTTAATTAATATTTGTAAATTATCGAATTTTAAAACATAACAAATCACTTCAGTATCTGCAATAATATCGGCGGTTCTTTGACTAACATTAATGTCAAATAGTGCTAACTCTCCAAAAGCAATACCAGGAATATAGGTAGTTAACCGTTTTCTTTGCTCATTTTGAGGCAGTTTTAAAGAAACCGTTGCTCTTCCTTTTGCTAACAAAAATAAACGATCTGCTTGTTCTCCTTCACGAATAATAAACTCATTGGGTTGATAAGAAAACTCTGTAAATAAAGGAGCGATCACTGTAATTTCTTCTTCACTAAATGCCTTAAATATATCCATATCTCCTAAAGAAAGCTGATCTTTAATGGTTTGATCCTGATAATCAGCTTGAGATAATAAAGAATTTTCACACCATTCCAGGGCTGTATCAATATTCTCAACAAACATCTCATCTGTCCAACCATTAGCTTGCAAACATAACTGAGTTTTCTCCTCAAATCCTGTCAAAATTAAGGTGATTTCTTGACTTAAATACCATTCTTTAATTTCTGAGAGTAACGTAATGGCACTACTATTAACATTACCCACACGACGACCATCTAAAATAATAAATTTCGCTGTTTTTTGGTTATTTTGTAACTGACGAGTTAACTTTTCTACGGTAGCAAAATAAAGATCCCCTTTCAGTTCATAAACTAAAATTTTCTCCCCTTCTTTATCTAAAAATTCCCTTTGGAACGCCCGTCTTTGTCGTTTTGAAGACACCATTGCCCCTGTATAAGTACGACTGACACAGGTTTGGGAAACGGGATGACTATCAAATAAATGAAACTTAAACCGTTGAGACAGTTCTTCACATACTTTAATCCCTCGCACACTATTCCCCCTTGCATCTAAAGGAGGGGAAAAAATACCAATACCGAACTGTGCCGGCAAAACGGCAATAATACCGCCACCAACCCCACTTTTAGCCGGTAAACCAATGCGATACAGCCATTCTCCCGAAAAATCGTACATCCCACAACTGGCCATCACACTAAGAATGGCGCGGACTTCTTCTGGGTTAACCGCTTGTTGTTTCGTGATAGGATTAATGCCATTATTGGCTAACGTAGCGGCCATCACCGCTAAATCTTGGGCTGTTACTAGAATAGAACATTGGCGAAAATAGAGGTCGAGATGTTCTTCTAGGTTGCCCTCCAACATCCCCGCATTTAACTCTAAATAGGCGATCGCACGGTTGCGATGGCCCGTTGACTTTTCCGACTCAAACACCGCTTCATCCACGCTTAAGGAACGGCCGGCGAACCCTTCAAACATGGTTAAAATGCGCTTAAACCGTTGTTCATAACCTTGACCTTTAATTAAGGCGGTGGTGGCGATCGCCCCTGCATTAACCATAGGATTATAGGGACGGTTATGGACTTCATCAAAAACGATGGAATTAAACGCTTCTCCAGTGGGTTCGACTCCCACTTTACTCATAATTTTATCTACCCCATGATCTGCTAAGGCCAACCCATAGACAAAGGGTTTAGAAATGGACTGAATGGTGAAGGAATGTTCAGACTCACCTGCTTGATAAATTTGACCTTCTGGGGTTGTAATACAAATGCCAAAAAGCTCTGTGTTTACTTTAGCTAATTCTGGGATATAAGTGGCGACGTTTCCCTCATTGATGTGACGATAACGTTCATAAATTTCTGTAATACAGGTTAAAATTGGAGAAGTTTCTTGGGTTACAGGATGAAGCTGCTGGTCATTCATAAAATTATAATTTCTCTTATTTAGAATTCTCCTTATCTTAACAGGTAATAAACCACGATATAGCAGTTCCCATACTGGTGAAGTACAGAAGTTATCCCTTTGAGGCAGGAGGCAGGGGGCAGTAGGCAGGTGTTAGGTGTACCTCATGAGTCCGAGAAACACGATATCTACTAGAGTCACAAAAATCGTTCCAAGACTTTTTCTCTTTCCTTTACTTAAGAATTAATTCACTAATATTTTGGCTAACTAATTGATTACCTAAAGGACTCAGATGAATATGATCTCGATATAAGTTATCGATATTTTCCTGTTTAGCAAAGATAGGTAAAAAGTCAATAAACGGTACATTATTAGTATTTACCCAGTCTTGTAAGCGTTTTCTGGCAACTTTTTCATAATCTCTGGGTTCTGGATTCATTTCTCGTTTAAGAGGGGTTAAAACCATCATAAATTGACTTTTATTTTCAGTTGCGATCGCTTTCATATTTTCAATGGCTTCTAAATTAAACCCTACGCGATCGCCTCTTTCTCCTACTATTTCATCCATTCCTGGAATTTTAGGATCACGATAAAACACTTTTTCTAAAATTTCTTCTACAGCTAAAATCGGTTGTTGATCAGGATAATTGATATCTTTTCCTACTCTTAAAGAGGTGGGTTTGGTGGCGAACAAATCATCAGTATTAATGATTAAAAAGATCACTTGAGAATTAAAAGTACCGAATCGTTTTAAATAGGCCAATTGATTTCTCGGTCCCCAAGAGTTAGCCGAAGCGTTTAAAACTTCTACTGTTTGTGATAGCTTCTTTTCGATTTGTTCTTTTACCAATGTAGAAATGGTTTCGTTTTGATCAGTCCACCAAGCCCCATTAACAATAGAATCTCCGATGAAAAAAAGTCTTATGGTATCATTCAAAGGACTGGGCTCAATGGCTTCAGTTCGCATGGAATATTGATTAATGATTGTCAATTTTCCTAGACGACGAAGGTTTTGATTAGGGGCTAATAAATAGCCAATTTCATCATCAGCCATATAAATTGGACGTTTACCTAAGCCAAAAAATAATCTTAAGCTACCTTCAACAATGAGCAAACCAATGAGAATAACACCAAAACTGATCAAGACAAGTTTCATGGATTTAATAACAGATAAAATTGGGTTCTTCTAGAAGACATAAATCAATCAATCAAGCTAAGGTAATAAAGCTTCTTCTAGAGTCGATAGAGGAATTGCTCCTGAAAAAAACTGACCGTTAAACACAAACAAAGGGGTTCCCTGAATGCCAATTTGTTGAGCGAGTTTCATGTCTTTTGCAATGGCAAGATCAGCTTTTTTACTATTGCGATCGCGTTCAAATAGCTCAATATCAAGATTCAAATTATTAGCAATCTCAACATATAATTGCTCTCCTAAGTCTTCTTGTTGCTCAAACAAAGCATCATAATAGGGCCAAAATTTTCCTTGTTTTCCTGCAGCCCAAGATGCTTTAGCAGCAGATATCGCTTGTGGATGAATACTACTTAAAGGAAAATGTTTATAGACTAAGGTAACATTATCGTGCAGAGCAATAAATTCTTTAACGGTTTCGTAAGCTTGTTTACAATAAGGACATTGAAAATCAGAAAATTCTATGAGAACATTGTTTTGAGTTAAACGACCAGTAATTGGGGAGTCAGCGATAATGGTTTGAGGATTGGTTTTCAGTTCTGATACAAAGGACTGTAGGACTTGTTTTTGTTGTTCTTGTTGTTGTTTTTGATAAGCTTGAACCGACTCTATTAACACTTCAGGGTGTTGACGAATAATGTCTAAAACCGTTTTTTCCAGTTCAGGTTCAATAACTGCTTGTGCAGAAGGTACAATGACAGTAGGTATCCAGGTAAGACCTATAATAAGTAATAATGCGATTAAAACATTCAGTCCCTTTTTCATAACAGTTCTGGGGGTTTAGTTAATTACATTATTGACAGTATTATATTAATGATTCTAAGTCAATTAGCAAATCATTAAATGCAAGATTTACATCAAAATTCTATGACTCAAACTATCACCGTACAACTGGATCACTTAACCGCTTTAGATATTACTCCTGTCAGAGAAATGATTGATCCATTATTAGAAAAAAATGCGATCGCTTCCCTAGAACAAACCCTAACCTTTGATATTCAATATCCTCGTGAACCCAGTGATCCCAGGGAATTGTCAGAAATTCCTGAGATTCGTTTATGGTTTGTACGTCTGGACACCATTTATCCTTGGTTCCCTTTTCTCTTAGACGCAAAAAAAGGAGAATTAGCTAGATATGCAGCCATGTTAGTTCCCCATCAATTTAACCGTGTTGAGGGGATTCAATACAACCCCGAAGCGTTAGAAATTTTCGTCATGAATAAGTTATTTATTCTCTCCGACTGGTTACAACAACAAGGTATTTATTCTCAGTTTCGTTTAAAATCTCTGTCGCAACTTTTTGGTTATGATATTGATGATAGTTTTTTTGCAATGATTAAACATTTTTGTTAACTTTTGAGAAATAATTGGAAGGTTGTTGCGTTTTCTCAAGTTCTTTTGCTAGGGAATCATCTCACCCTGTATTCTGGATATATGGCACGATAGCAAGCATTTTACGGATAAAAGGGTACTATGTCGAGACGAAAAAAGAAGTTTCCCTGTGGTCATAGAGGGTATGGCAAAATTTGTCATCGTTGCGCCCAAGAACAAACGGCCTGGGAAGAAAAGCAACAACAAAAAAATTCTTGGGAAGAAACCTTTAGAAAAGATCCCATTGATTTAAGACCCTTTCCTAAAAATGTTGTTCTCAAAGCCCGTCAAATTCTCAAAGGACTAGCCAACCAGCAGGATTATCGCATTTTTCACGGAAAACGGCTACGACACGATCGCTTCATTATTAGCATTCCTGTGACTCGACATTATCGCTTAATTTGTCGGGATCATGGTAGTTTTCTCACCCCAGAAGCGGTTGTTTCCCA
>JASJDD010000062.1 GCA_030065735.1 Crocosphaera sp. | reverse complement strand
TGAAGCAATCCAATCTTTTAGCTCACGCAAAGCATAGTTATAGGATTGGCGACAAATTTCTAGCCATTCACATAACATTGCCTGTTGTTTACTATCAGGGTAGATTCGGTAACAATAATTGAGGGTTAGAGTCATAGAAAAATTCTACCAGAAAAACACTAAAATAGTAGAACAGTTTATAGGACAAGGTTGTGCTGTCGCACGTTGATATACTTGTCAAAATTCATCCCCACCTAAAATGTGGAAATCTTTGATAGTATTTTTAGGTGGGGACTTCTTTTGACATTTTTGTTAAAAATTAAGATTAGTTAGCCTCAACCAGTCCTTATTATTGGTAATTTTCTTGGATAACTAAATATTCATCCTCCTGTCTTCCAATACCTTGAAAAAATTAGGAAGAAACGCTCATTTGAGAAGGATTAAGATATTGATAGCTAAGATCAGAATTTTGCCAGACTTTCCCATCTAAAGCCATTTGCTCAATTAAACTAGCTAAACGCAACGCTTTTAAGGCTTGAGTCCCTCCCACAGAGGGTTGATCACCGCCTCGCACACAATGGACAAAGTGTTCTAATTCTGCGTGTAGAGGCTCTATTTTAGTGGTATGTACTTTTTCTATTAATCCATCTTGACGGTATAACACTTGTCCATAGTCTGTACTATAATTAGCGGTCGTTTGTCGGTGAATGAGAATATCGTTGTTGAGAAAATCCGCTTCTGTTAAACAATTTTTGCAATGGGCTGCTAAACGGCGGATTTTGCGATGAGTCACTTTACTAGCGGTTAGGGTAGCGACAATGCCATTAGCAAAGCCTAGAGTTGCTGTAACATAATCAAGATGACCCGAATTTGAGCCACAACTACCACTGGCGGTTAATTTGACCACTGGTGATCCCACTAACTCTAGAAGTAAATCAATATCGTGGATCATTAAATCCAAAACCACAGAAACATCATTAGCCCGTTGGGAATAAGGACTCATACGATGGGCTTCCAAGGCTAAGACTTCTTCTGTTTTTAAGACTTTACTGAGTTCTTGGAAAGCGGGGTTAAAGCGTTCAATATGACCCACTTGTAGAATACCATTAGAACTAGCGGCTTCATTGACTAAAGATTCAGCTTCGGCGATACTAGCAGCAATCGGTTTTTCAATGAGGGTGTGAACCCCAGCCCGCAAACAGTCCATACCAACCGAGTGATGTAAGCGAGTGGGAACAGCAATACACACTGCGTCTACATGGGGTAGAAGATCCTGGTAATGTTCAAAAAAACGGACTCGATATTTGCTGGCAATATCGATCCCCCGTTCTACATTAACATCAGACACGCCGACCAATTCCACATCTTTGAGTAAGCTAAGAATTCGGCTATGATGTTGTCCCATGTTACCGACTCCAATCACCCCAATGCGAATGGGGTCAAAGGTGCTTCGCTGGGATGTTAGGGGTTGTTGTGTCTCTGACATTTTTTGGGTCGCTCCTGTAAACTCCTCCACCATGTTTGATTGTCTCGTCTCTGCATAAGTTTAGTTGATGAGTCAATCACCCAAGATGGTAACACAGTTTGTCAGAATGTAAAGAAATTTATAAGTATTTATCATCAGTTATCAGTTGCCAGCATTGTTGAGCGATCGCCCAATCTTCTTCGGTATGAATGACTAAAATTTTTACGGATGAGTCTTGGGTGGCGATATCTTGATCCACAGGAGAGGATTCATTTTTCGTTTTGTCTAATTTTAGCCCTAAAAAGTCAAAGGCTTCACAGGCTTTTTCTCTGACTAAAACGGCGTTTTCTCCCACCCCTGCGGTGAAAATTAAAGCGTCTAGTCCCCCTAAGACGGCTAACATGGCACCGATCTGCGATCGCAGACGATGAATATACATATCAAAGGCTAATTGGGCGCGAAAATTATTCTCTTTCATTCCTTGTAAAATGGCTCGAACATCGGCAGAAATGCCTGATACTCCTTTTAACCCTGATTCTTTATTTAACAAGGTATTTAAGTTGTCGGGGGTTAAAGAATATTCTCGCATTAAATAAATTAAAATAGCCGGATCGATGGAACCGCTACGGGTTCCCATCATCAATCCTTCTAGGGGCGTAAATCCCATAGTTGTATCCCAACTTTTGCCGTCTTTTATAGCTGTTAATGAGCAACCATTACCGAGATGACAGTTAATTAATTTTAAAGAAGATAAGGGTTGATTTAAAATTTCGGCTGCACGGTTAGCACAATATTGATGACTAATGCCATGAAATCCATAACGACGAATTCCCTTGTCTAGCCATTCAAACGGTAAAGGATAAGCAGCATTTTCTAAGGGAATGGTCTGATGAAAAGCGGTATCAAACATAGCGACTTGAGGCACGTCTCCTAAACACTTTTCGATGGCTTCTATTCCTTGAATATGAGCAGGGTTATGATTAGGAGCTAAGGGAATTAATTCAGCAATTTTAGCTTTAACTTCGGGGGTAATTTGGGTCGCTTCGCTGTATTTTATTCCTCCATGAACCACTCGATGACCCACAACATCAATATCACTTAATTGCTCAATAACTTTCGTTTCTCCTTCAATTAAACTGTCAAGCATTTTAGGAATGGCTTGTGCTTTATGAGCAATATCCAAGGGTATTTGTTGTTTAATGTTATTGACTTTTACTGTTAAAATCCCTTGATTTTTAGCCACAGTCCAATCAATATTTGCTGTCCATAAGGGTTTAGGGGGATGGTTAGGTAATGTGTTTTCTTCTATACTATATAAACAACTTTTTTGACTGCTTGATCCGGCATTTAGTACCAAAATTTTCACGATCTTTTCCCAGTAAAATCATGGTTTTATGATAGCTTTAAAACTGCTATTTTGGACGCGCCCTGGAGGACTTGAACCCCCGACATCAGGTTTTGGAGACCTGCGTTCTACCAACTGAACTAAGAGCGCATGATGGGAGTCATAGTCAAAGACTATGCTCTGAGCCTTAACTATTATAGCGCAGTTTGTTCCTTTTTTTTGGGTTGTGTGCGCTATTGGTCATTTTAAACAGGACGATCAAAACGCTGGCGAATTCTGGTGGCTTTACCGACGCGATCGCGTAGATAGTACAGTTTTGCCCGACGCACTTTACCACGACGAATAATTTTAATATTCGCAATGCGTGGAGAATGCAGTAGAAAAACCCTTTCCACTCCTACCCCTTGGAAAATTTTACGCACGGTAATGGTTTCGTTAATTCCTCCATTACGCATGGCAATGACAGTCCCTTCGTAGGGTTGAACCCGCTCTTTTCCTCCTTCTCTGATCCGCACCCCGACTCGAACTGTATCCCCAACATGAATAGTGGGTAAGTCCTTCTTAATATACTCGGATTCTATGTCTTTGATAATTTGTTGAACATTCATGGCCTTTGCAAAAACTCACAATTTACCATATTACCTTTATTTTTAGGATAAATCAAGTCTGTGAACTACCCCAACTAAATCAAAGATTTTGGTCGAAATTCCCGTCGAAGACGCGCGAAGCACCCCCATCTAAAATATGGGCATTTTTGATAGTATTTTTAGATGGGGACTTCTTTCGACATTTTTGTTAAAATTCAATTCCTGGTTGAGCCTTGATACCTTGTTCTTTAAAAGGGTGTTTAATTAATTTCATTTCTGTGACGAGATCAGCGACTTCAATCAATTCGGTTGGCGCACTTCTTCCCGTGAGGATAACATGGGTTTGTTCTGGTTTTTCTTTAAGGACTTTAACCACAGTTTTTACCTCTAAATATCCTAATTTTAAGGCGACATTAACCTCATCAAGTAACACGAGTTGATACTCAGGATTATTAATAAAAGAAACGGCTGTTTCCCAAGCTTGTTTAGCTTTTAAAATATCCCTTTTTCGATCTTGCGTCTCCCAGGTAAACCCTTCTCCCATTGCTAAAAATTCGAGTTGGTTTTCCCATTGACTTAAAACCGCTTTTTCAGCTGGTTCCCATGCTCCTTTGATAAACTGAATAATAGCTACTCTAAACCCATGGCCAAGGGATCTCATGACCATTCCTAACGCTGCAGTGGTCTTACCTTTACCGTTACCTGTATTAACTATAATTAGTCCTTTTTCTTTGGATGCTTGTGCAAGACGTTGTGCTTGAACTTCTTTCCGTCGTTGCATTTTTTGTTGATATTGTTCTGGGGAAAGATTAGTATCGGTGGTCATGTTAATAAGTCACTCAATGTTGATTGTTTATGAATAAATGACTGAGGATTCATTACCTCAGTCCAGACTAGAAATTTAATCCTTAAATTTCTTTAGTTTTAAGGTTTTTTTGTACCTCCAGAAGCTTGATTTTTATCAGTTTCTTCGATTTTTTCAACTTCTGACTGAACTTGGTTTAAATGAATGTCATTGACCCGATTAATAAAAGTTGCAATCGCTTGCTTTTCTAGTTCTTGTATCTGTTCGTTGGTTCGTCCTTTTTTTTGTCCTCCTGGTTCTGTTTTTATAGATTCCATATCTAATTTGGTAATTCTTAGACTAAATTTTTCCTGTTCAGCTTCTAAATTTTCAACAATTTTGTTGGCTTCTTTCCAACGAGTTTCTAAGGGAAATGATGTCGCAAAACTAGCGAAAATAGAAGCCAATGCAGGTAAAATAACTGGTAACCAGTTTAACCAAACTGGTCCTGTATCTAGTTTATCGACTAAGACTAATACTGGAGTAACCCCAGAAAAAATAATGGTGGAAATTTGCAAGAAATAGTAAAAATTCCTGGCATTTTTTCGAGTTGCACTATAGTCTGCAACTAATTTTTGACAATACCGTAAGGCATTTTCTCGTTCTAATTGTAACCGGGAATTTGATAACTCTGGACTCCCCAGAAGTTCCTCATATTTGCTTTCTCTTTCTGCTTTATCTTTGGCAGAAAAGTATTGAGAATTGAAGAGTAATAAAAAAACAAATCCTGCTAAGAATACAGCATCTAATGTAATAAATAGTGACTTATTAGTTGCCACTAAGGTAATAATAACACTAGCTGCAAAAGAATCCAGACAGATGTATTCTAATATCTTTAAAAATCGACGAAGACCAACCAAAGAGCTTGATTTCTCCTCTAGATTATTAGGGGAAATAGATTCACTTGAGTTCATAGTAGATCAGAGATTTTCTTTTGATTAGAAATGAGCAAGTCTTAAGGACCTAAGTGACAAATAAATATTCCTTACTTGTCAACAGAATTAATTTTATCAGACTGCCAAAAACTTTGAATAGAGTAGTCTAATTTTTGTAACATTTCTCTTAACAAAGGCAAACTTAAACCGATAACATTACTATGACACCCTTCAATTTTTTCAATAAATAGGCTTCCTTTTCCTTCTAAGGCAAAACTTCCGGCACATTTCAGGGGTTCTCCTGTGTTAGCGTATGCTTCAATAGTATGATCATCAATATCAGCAAAATAGACTTTTGTGGTGCCACAAAATAGTAAAGTTTTTTGCTGTTTTCCATCTAAAAGTGCATGACCTGTGTATAATATCCCCTGATTATTTCTCATGATTTTCCAACGAGCAATCGCTTGTTCTAAGGAGTTAGGTTTACCATAAATTTTGCCATCAATTGCTAAAACAGAATCACACCCTAATACTAAACAATTTTCATATTTTTGAGCAACAATTTCTGCTTTACATTGTGCTAAAATCTGAACCAATTTCAGGGGGTTTGTTTCTGTAATTTGAGACTCATCAAAATTACTAGAACAAACAATAGGGTTTATCCCTACGGTTTTGAGAAGTTTGAGACGTGCAGGGGAAGCAGAAGCAAGAACAAAGGGAGGACAAGGTTTCATTTGTTAGCTGTTGTTAAATCGCATAAATAAAAGAAAGTGCCAAACTATTAAATATCTTATAATGGAATAGTCGTGGTAACAAACCATTTATATGATGGGACAAAAAGCTTACCATTAGACGTAGAATTATATCAACACGCCTATTCTTTGGCATAAGTTAACTGTGAGACGAGGAGTCAGGAGTCAGGAGTCAGGAGTCAGAAGTCAGGAGTCAGGAGTCAGAAGTCAGAAGTGATTAAAAACTAATCAAAACAAACTGCACTTAAAAGTAGGAAATAAAGTAGGAAAATCAAGAATTAATTAATATTCAAAAATTCTTCTATAGAGTAAACTTAGAGTAAGCTAAGTTTACAGAAAGAAATATTAGAATGAGAGAAAAATTTCATGGATGACGTAGGGAAAAAAGTGGACTCGTGAACTACCCCATGGGACTTGCAAGCCGAAACCGAGAAGTCCAACTATAAGTAGTCGGACATAAATACAGCCAACTGTGTAAACATTTGTAAACATAGCTGTAACCCTACTCCTGCCTCCTGCCCCCTGCCTCCTGCCTCTTCTCAACTGTAACGTTTATTTTTGTCCAGGTACTAGCACTTAGGGCGGTCTTATTTGCTATGGAAGGTTTCCCACTTCATTCATTTGATCAATTCACCAAGACTCGTTAATATGTCTAACCTCTTCGTCTTAGAGCAAGTCGTTAAGGATTTTTCTGCGTCTTTTTCGTCTTTTTGGCAGAATATTGCTAATATTGCCTCCCCTTATTGGTATCCAACCGAATCAGGAGAACGAGCTTTTGCTGATGTCATTAAAGCTTGGGCTATGTTAGTGTTTCTCATAGTCTTAATTGTTGTACTTGTCGGCGTGACTGCTTTCAATACTTTTATCAGCAATTACTTAGTAGATGTCATTATTGAAAGGGAAGATTTTAATAAATTTGTAGAAACTTTATTAATTTTTAGCCTGGGACTAATTGTTGTTACTTTTTTAGCCGGGTATGTTAAATTTATTAGAAAAAAAATTGCTTTAGATTGGTATGAATGGCTCAATGATTGGGTCTTAGGTAAATACTTTGGCCATCGGGCTTATTATCGACTCGGGTTTTCTTCTGAAATTGAAAATCCCGATCAACGAATCTCTCAAGAAGTTGAACCAATTACGACCAATACCGTCAGTTTTTTCGCAACCTCTCTGGAAAAAATTCTGGAGATGGCCACTTTTTTGCTCATTCTTTTTTCCATCTCTCAATCTGTTGCTTTCGTGTTAGTGGTTTGGACAGCAATCGGCAACTTAATCGCCCTCTATTTAACCCAAGAATTAAATAGAATTAATCAAGAAGAATTAGAACTTAAAGCCAACTATAGTTATGCCATCACCCATGTTCGTAATCATGCTGAATCCATCGCCTTTTTCCAGGGAGAAGCACAAGAATCTCTGAGCATCAAACGGCGATTTCAGAAGCTCTTAGAAAGCTCTTTAAGAAAAGTTGATTGGGAACGCTGGACAGAAACCTTTAATCGTGGTTATCAATCAGCTATCCAAATTTTTACCTTTATTATTCTTGGCCCCATTTATCTCGGTAATGATGACATCACGTTTGGACAAGTGGGCCAAGCTTGTTTAGCCGCCAATCTTTTTGCCAGTTCCCTCGGAGAACTCATTAGGGAATTTAGCAGTTCTGGACGGTTTTCTAGTTATATTGAACGTCTATCTGATTTTTCTGAGGCGTTAGAAGACGCTTCTCAACCCAGGGATACCGGCAATATCATTAAATTTCTCGAAGAAGACAATCTTGTCTTTGAGGATGTGACCCTACAAACCCCTGATTACCAGAAAGTGATTGTCGAACATTTGTCCCTGACGGTCAAAAAAGGAGAAGGGTTATTAATTATTGGTCCCAGTGGTCGGGGGAAAAGTTCTCTGCTGCGAGCGATCGCCGGTTTATGGAATGCAGGTACAGGTAGTTTAATTCATCCCCCCTTAGAAGAGGTTCTTTTTCTCCCCCAACGTCCTTACATTATTCTAGGGACTTTGCGAGAACAGTTACTTTATCCCCATACAGAACGAGAGATGGCGGACCAAGAACTTCAAGAAGTTTTACAACAGGTTAATCTACAACAGTTAACCCAGCGAGTGGACAATTTTGATACAGAAGTCCCTTGGGAAAATCTCTTATCCCTTGGGGAACAACAACGTTTAGCTTTTGCCCGCATTTTCGTCAATCGTCCTAGCTTTGCTATTCTCGATGAAGCAACCAGCGCCCTTGATCTCAACAATGAAAATAACTTATATCAACAATTACAAAGCACTAAAACCACCTTTATTAGTGTGGGTCATCGGGAAAGTTTATTCCAGTATCATCAGTGGGTTTTAGAACTATCGGAGCATTCAACTTGGCAATTCATTAGTGTTGAAAATTACCAGCAGCAACAAGCCCAACAAATTTTGACAACTTCAGCAGAAACCAATGAAGCTACTCAGGATGAATCAGTCATTCAATCAATAGAAACAACTGAAAATACTCTGCCAACAGAAATTGATAATCAACCGAAAAATATCGAGACAAATCCCACTCTTTCTCATCAAGAAATGCAGAAAATAACTAACTATGCGATCAGTACAATTAGAAATAAAGCTAGTCGCGGCAAATCTATTACTGCAAAAGATGGCTTTACTTATGTTTACAATAAAGATCGCTCTGTCTTAAAATGGATAAGAATCTAAAGATTTTTTTTATTGACAGAGAAAGAGCAATTGTGTAATATAAACCGTGAAGTTGAGGAAAAAAACTGAGAAATTATTGAATCTAAAGCGCATTTTAAGGCGTTTTGTCTTGATTGTTATGGAATATTAGAGAGAAGATTAAAACCTGAACTTCAACCCACTCAAATTAATGAGATAAATTATGACTACTTTGGTCTTAGAAAAAAAAGAATTGGTGATGCGAACCTTTCAGTATCTTGAGCAAAACCAAATTTCCTTAGCAGCCCAATTTTTACGTCAACAAGCTAACAACCTAGAAGAACTCCCTACTGCTTGGCTGTATCATACTGCTAATGCCTTAGAGTCTAACAACTGGGAGCCTTTGTCCGAAGATTTTATCAATATGAAATTTATTGGTAAAGATGGTTATTTTCTGATCATTGCTCCCTATCAAATCAATCGAAAAAGCCAGCCTCATCAAGAATTAAGTGCTATTTATGGCAAAATTCACAAAAACTCTCAACCCTCTATTGAACAACTTGAAAAAGAGATTTGTCAGACCTTTGGTTGTCTTAATGAACCCATTCCCATTAACCTTTCCTTTACTGAAATTGCCAGTTTAGGTAATACCCACGGAGAAACAGGTGAGGCCTTTGTGGTGCCAGTAGGATGGGCATTTCGTGACTGTGTTTTAGGTCCGGCACTCAACAATGCAACGGAACAAAAACGGCGTTTTTTGGAGTCTAGTCACGCCTGTATTCAGACAATTTTTGACGAAGAAACCGCACAATTATTATTAGCTCCCTTAGACGATCCGATCAATGGAGAAATGTATCGCCATGTGGATACCCAAGTTCATGAAGCCGGTCATGCGAGTGGGGTGGGATTTAATTTTAAAGTACAACAAAACCTCTTTCAGAATTATACTTATTCAGGCATCGAAGAATGGCGTTCTGATAGTTTAGGGTTTGAGTTTGCAGCAGCTACGTTACCGGCCGAAGAAGCAGGAAAATTAGTAGCAGTTAACTTCTGTATTCGTTTTGGTTTAGATGCTCACCGTTTAGGAGGTCTAGAAAAAGATACCGATGTTTATGCAGCCTTGATTAGTCTAGAAAATCTTTTCCAAAATGATGCCATTTATATTACTAAAAAAGGTCAATTAGCCTTACGAAATCTCAGTTATACTGGATTACTTCAAGCTGTCGAATTTCACCGCACCCAAGCCTTATCATTAACCCGGAGAGAGTTAACAGTTAAGAATCCAGTGGGTCTTTTTTCCCTGTATAAAATAGACATTCATCCCGCTATTAAATCCATTTTCCAAGGATTAATTATCGACCCCTGTTCAGGGATTTGGGAAAATCTACAATAATCTATTTAACTGGCAAGAGTAAGGAAAAAGATCAATGAGCAAACAAGAACAACTTAGTCCGTCCCGCTTACAAGAAATAGCCTCGCCAAAAATTATTATTACGGCTACCTTTACCAGCGAACCCATTGAAGATTCCCTATCCTATTGGCTGCAAGAAATGGGAATTTCTTATGGAATAGAATTTGCTCCTTACAATCAAGTCTTTCAAGAACTCTTGAGTCCAACCAGCCTTTTTGTCAGTAATCAAAACGGAATTAATATCGTTTTGGTGAGGTTAGAAGACTGGAAAGGCAATAACATGGGACAAAATTCAGCAAAAATAGAGAAAACCGTCCAAGATTTTGCTAATGCGCTGAAAACTGCCATCCTGCGATCGCAGTCCCCCTGCTTAGTTTGTATCTGTCCCCCTACTCCCAACAATGATACAGCCTTCCAGATATTACATGAAAGGATGCAGGAACAGTTAGCCGTAGAGATTGAGGGAGTCAATGGCCTTTATTTAATCACAAGTCAAGAATTAACCAATCTTTACCCAGTAGAGGATTATTACGACTCCTACGGCGACGAACTAGGACATATTCCCTATACCCCAACCCTTTTCTCTGCGTTGGGGACGATGTTAGCGCGCAAAATCTTTGCCTTAAACAGTAATCCCTACAAAGTGATTGTCCTTGACTGTGACCAGACGTTATGGAATGGTGTCTGTGGAGAAGATGAGGTCAATGGGATCAAAATTGATCCTCCTTTTAGGGCCTTACAAGAATTTATGATTGCACAGCAACAAGCAGGTAAGTTAATCTGTTTGTGTAGCAAGAATCAACCAGAAGATGTGTTTAGGGTTTTTGAGCAGCATCCCGATATGTTGCTCAAACGAGATCATCTGGTCAATTGGCGTATCAATTGGCAGGCCAAATCAGAGAATTTAAAGTCTTTAGCCACCGAACTCCAATTAGGGTTAGATAGCTTTATTTTTATAGATGATAACCCGATAGAATGTGCTGAAGTTAGAGCAAATTCTCCCGATGTTCTCACCTTACAATTGCCTCAAGATTGTCATAAAATTACGCAATTTTTAGAACATATATGGGCTTTTGAGCAACTACAAACCACTGAAGAAGACAAACAAAGAACAACTCTTTATCAACAGAATAAACAGCGTCAGCATTTACAAGAGAACTCTCTTTCTTTTCAAGATTTTCTCGCCCAATTAAACCTAGAAGTTGAAATTTTACCTCTAGAAAAAGAACAATTACCACGAGTTGCTCAACTGACGCAACGAACCAATCAATTTAACCTAACAACAATCCGACGGTCTGAAACCGAAATCCAAAAACTTTGTAATTTAGATAAATTTGAGGGTCAAATTGTCAAAGTAAAAGACCGTTTTGGCGATTATGGTTTAGTGGGTTTACTGTTATTTGAATATCAAGAAAATGCCCTTATGGTCGACACATTTTTACTGAGTTGTCGGGTATTGGGGCGGGGTGTAGAACATAAAATGCTGGCTCATTTGGGAAATTTGGCTCAAGAAAAGGGGTTGAAAAAAATTAGCCTTGTCTATAAACCAACAGAAAAGAATCAACCTATTTTAAATTTTTTAATTAGCTGTGATCAAGAATTTCGGCGAGAAAAAACAGGAGATTGTTGGTTTGAATTTCCTTCTGAAACAGCATCAAGAGTTCAATTTTTGCCTACATCTCATTTAGATAATTTAGAGACAAATAATAATAAAATTCAATCTAATATTAAAATAAAAGATAATACAGTCGAGAAAACATCAAAAAACTATTCGTCAGAATTTTTTGAAAACATTGCTCAAACTTTATATAGTCCCGAACAGATTCTCAAAGAAATTACCTCCCGACAACAGAAACAGCGTCCTGAGTTAGAAATAGAATTTATTGCGCCTCGGACTGCCTTAGAAAAAGCGATCGCCTCTTTATTTGTAGAAGTTTTGCAACTTGAAGAAGTAGGGATAAATGATGATTTTTTTGAGCTTGGTGGGGATTCAATTCGAGGAGCGATACTCATTAATAAACTCCAAGCAAAATTAAATGAGATTATTCACTTTGTCGTTTTATTTGATACCAAAACAGTTAAAAAATTAGCTAAATATCTAGAAAAAAACTACTCAAAAGCAGTTACAAAATTACTAAAACAAAAACTCACTGAAGTTAACGAAAAACAAGACAGAATTGATGGAGCGAAAGTGTTACAAATGCGTTCCTTAATTCCTGCTTTTGCTAGTACAGTAGATGACGACACCATAAAAAACCCACCGACGATCTTTATCCTTTCTCCTCATCGTAGCGGTTCCACGTTACTTCGGGTCATGTTAGGGGGAAATCCCAAGCTTTTTGCCCCTCCAGAATTAGAATTACTGGGTTTTGAGACTTTAGGCGCGAGAAAAGCAAGATTTTCTGGACGTGATAGCTTTTGGAGAGAAGGAACGATTCGTGCCATCATGGAAATTCGGGGATATAATACCGAAGAAGCGATCGCCTTAATGGAAGAATTAGAAGCAGACAATCTTACCATTAAACAGTTTTATGGTCTGATACAGCAATGGTTAGGGGAGAAAATTTTAGTTGATAAAACCCCTTCCTATTCCATTGATTTAGAAACCCTTAAACAAGCAGAAAGATACTTTCAAAATCCCCTTTATATCCATCTGTTGCGTCATCCATTAGGAACAATACATTCTTATGAAGCAGCTAGAGTTGAGCAAACATTTCCCTATGAACATCCCTTCAATAGACGAGAACTTGCTGAACTGGTGTGGTTAATTAGTCAGCAAAATATTCTCGAATTTTTGCAAAAAGTCCCACAAAATCGTCAGTATCAAGTCAAATTTGAAGACCTTGTTAGCCAAACTCAGAATACCGTAGAAGGAATCTGTCAATTTTTAGGACTTGACTTCCATCCCGATATGCTGCAACCCTACAAAGACACAAAGCAGCGCATGACAGACGGGATTTATGCTCAGTCGAGGATGATTGGGGATGTGAAATTTCACCAACATCAAGGTATTAATCAGAAGACTATTGATAGTTGGAAGGATGATTACACAACCGACTTTTTAGGGGATGGAACTTGGCAACTAGCAGAGACGTTGGGGTATTCAAGAAATAGCCTGGCTATTCCTAAAATTAGTCGAAAAACTGGCACAGACTCGCAAATTTTTCCCCTTTCCTTTGCTCAACAGCGTCTCTGGATTTTAGCCCAATTGGAACCAGACAGCCCGTTTTACAATATGTTTAAAGCGGTTCGTCTGCAAGGTCCTATTAACCTAGACATTTTAGAACAGAGTATCAACGAAATTATCCGTCGTCACGAAATTCTACGGACTAATTTTAGGGAAGAAGATGGAATACCCGTTCAAATCATTGCGACTCAAGCAACTCTTAAACTCTCAGTCTTAGACTTACAAGCATTATCAGCACAGCAACAATCAGAACAATTACAATTTTTAGCCACCCAAGAGCAATTACAACCCTTTGATCTGACGACAGGACTATTACTAAGAGTTACTGTAGTGCAACTCAACTCAGAATCTTATGCTTTGTTATTGACCATGCACCACATTATCGGAGATGGTTGGTCAATGGGAGTGTTCTTCAAAGAATTATCCAGTTTGTATCAATGCTTCTTGGTGGGGAACCCGTCTACTTTACCAGCATTACCCATTCAATACGCAGATTTTACCATTTGGCAGCGTCAATGGTTACAAGGAGCGGTGCCAAACCAAATCAATTACTGGAAGAAACAGTTAGGGGATGCACCACCTCTGTTAGAACTGCCAACCGATAGACCTCGTCCTTCGGTGCAAACTTACCGAGGTTCCTGTTTCTCCTTCGAGTTAGATGTCAAACTGACCCAAAAAATTAAACAACTCAGTCATCAATCAGGGACTACCCTGTTTATGACCTTGATAGCAGCTTATACTACCCTACTGTTGCGCTATAGTAACCAAGAAGATATTTTAGTAGGAACAGCGATCGCCAATCGCAATCATGAAGATATAGAAGGGTTGATTGGCTTTTTTGTTAACACCCTGGTAGTCCGAAGTTCCCTAGAAGGGAATCCCAAGTTTTCAGAGTTCTTGAAGCAAGTCACTTCAACTTGTAAAGAAGCCTATGCCAACCAAGATGTTCCTTTTGAAGCGATTATCGACGCTTTGCAAATAGAGCGCAGTCTCAGTCACAGTCCTCTATTTCAGGTGATGTTTGTCTTACAAAATGCTCCTAGTGAGCAGGTAGAAACCCCTAATTTAGCGATCGCACCCCTTTCTCTTAATGAGGTTAACGCCAAGTTCGATCTCGCCTTACAAATGTGGGAAAGTAAAACAGAGTCAGGAGACTCCCTACAAGGTTCTTGGCAATACAACAGCGACCTCTTTGAACCCTCAACCATCGCTCGGATGAGCCAACATTTCCAAACGTTATTAGAAGCAATTGTTATTAACCCGGAGCAAACAATTAATCTTCTTCCTTTGTTGACTCAACAGGAACGGTATCAACTCTTAGAAGCGTGGAATGATACTCAAGTTGACTATCTCCAAGATAAGTGTCTTCATCAGTTGTTTGAGGAGCAAGTAAAATGCACTCCTGATGCAGTAGCAGTGGTCTTTGAAAATCAACAACTCACCTATCAGGAATTAAATAGTCGTGCCAACCAATTAGCCCATTATTTGCAGAGTTTAGGACTAAAAACCGACCAATTCGTGGGAATTTTGCTCGAACGTTCCCTAGACATGATCGTAGGAATATTGGGGATACTCAAAGCAGGAGGAGCTTATGTTCCCTTGGACGTTAACTATCCTCAAGAGCGACTGACCTATATTTTTGAAGATACTAAACTAGACATTTTATTAACTAAACAACAACATCTTGAGACATTATTAGCCTATCAAGGAACAACTATCTGTTTAGATGGAGACTGGCCAATAATAGCAACAGAAAAAACAGTTAATCCAATTACAGGAGTTGCATCTGATAATTTAGCCTACATTATCTATACCTCTGGTTCCACGGGCAAACCCAAAGGGGTGATGATTGAACATCGCTCAGTCGTCAACTATATCCAGACTATTATTCAACAGTGCAGTTTGACCTCAGATGATAACCAGCTACAGTTTTTTTCTATCTGTTTTGATGCCTCAGTTGACGAGATTTTTGGCTGTCTTTCATCTGGTGCAACTTTGGTGTTACGAACCGAAGAGATGTTACGCTCTAGCGAATATTTTTGGCACTGTTGTCAGGCATGGCAATTAACAATTTTAGGTCTGAGTACCGCCTATTGGCATCAATTAGTTTCTGATTTAACCTCCGATGCACTCCAAGTTATTGAAAATATTAAGTTAATTATAGTAGGAGGAGAAGCCCTTCAACTATCCAAAGTCAAACAATGGCATCAAATTACAAGTAACTGCTCATCTCTTCCTAAGCTATTTAATGGTTACGGACCAACTGAAACAACTATCCTATCCACTTTATACGAATTTACATCTGTCGACATAAACAATGTTACTATTGGCCGACCTATCAATAATGCTCAAATCTATATCCTAGACTCCCATTTACAACCAGTACCCATTGGAGTACCAGGAGAATTAAACATTGGAGGTGCCGGGTTAGCAAGAGGTTATCTCAACCGTCCCGAATTAACGAATGAGAAATTTATTACTAATCCTTTTGAGGAAGGTTCAAAACTCTATAAAACAGGTGATTTAGCCCGCTATTTACCCGATGGAAATATTGAATATTTAGGAAGGATTGATCATCAAGTCAAGGTGCGAGGGTTCCGTATCGAATTAGGAGAAATCGAAACAGTATTAAGTCAATCTCCCCAAATACAACAGTCCGTGGTGATAGTGAGGGAAGAGACAGCAGGGGATAAACGTTTAGTCGCTTATCTCGTTCCCCAACCTGAAATAAGCATCAAAATTGAAGAAATACGACAATTTCTCAAAGCGAAGTTACCCGATTATATGGTTCCCAATGGTTTCGTCATCCTGGAAACTTTACCCCTCACCCCGAACGGGAAAATTGACCGTCGTGCTTTACCCGCACCAGAATTTGACAGTAGAGATAAATATGTCGCACCTCGGACTCCCATCGAAGAAATACTAGCCAATATTTGCTCACAAATCCTCAAAGTAGACCAAGTAGGAATTAATGATAACTTCTTTGAACTTGGGGGACATTCTCTCCTAGCAACCCAACTTATCTCCCGTATTCGCCAAAACCTTCAAACAGAACTGCCCTTACGGAGTTTATTTGCCACCCCAACCCTAGCAGAATTAGCCCAACAAATTCAAACATTACAACAACAAGAATTAGCCACAGTTGCTCCTATTTTACCCAGAGATACAGCAGCAAAATTAGTCTTATCTTATGCTCAACAGCGTTTATGGTTCTTAGACCAATTTGAACCCAATAGTGCCTTATATAACATTCCCATTGCCTTACGTTTAGAAGGAAATCTTAATCAAACAGCCTTAGAACAAAGCTTAGAAAAAATTATCCAACGTCATGAAGTTTTACACACTAACTTTATTACAGTTGAGGGTGAACCTGTTCAAATTATTCACCCCCAAATTGATTGGAGTATATCCGTTGTTAACTTGGAGCATTTATCAACAACAGAACAAGAAATAAATTATCAACAATTCATTAATAATCAAGCTATTCAACCCTTCAACTTAGCCACAGAACCCTTAATTAGAGCAACATTAGTCACACTAAACGAAACAGAACATCTTTTAATGATATGTATGCACCATGTCATCTCAGATGGCTGGTCAATGGGGGTATTTGTAGAAGAATTAGCTAAATTATATGACGCTTATACTCAAGAAAACTCCTCACCCTTAGACCCCTTAACCCTACAATATGCCGATTTTGCCCTCTGGCAAAGAAACTGGTTACAAGGGGAAGTCCAAGAAAAACAATTAGCTTATTGGCAACAACAACTAGAAAACGCAGCCACGTTTTTACCCTTACCCACCGATCAACCCAGACCAGCAGCACAAACTTTTGTCGGGTCTCATCAACAGTTTAGCCTAACCCCTGAGTTAAGCCAAAAACTGGTTAAATTGAGCCAAGCGCAAGGGGTAACGTTATTTATGACCCTGTTTGCTGCCTTTAATGTCTTACTATATCGCTACAGTGGACAAGCAGATATTTTAGTAGGAACCCCCATTGCCAACCGCAATCACAGGGAAATAGAAGGGTTAATTGGCTTTTTTGTCAATACTTTAGTTTTGAGGACAGATTTATCAGAAAATCCCAGTTTTGAGCAATTATTAACCCAAGTCAGGGAAGTAGCTTTAGGTGCTTATGCACATCAAGACTTACCCTTTGAAATGCTAGTCGAAGCTTTGCAACCGGAAAGAGATATCAGTCATCCCCCTCTATTTCAGGTAATGTTTGCCCTACAAAATGCCTCCTTATCTACCTTAGAATTGAGTGGGTTAAGTGTCAGTCGTTTACCCTTAGAAACAGGGATAGCGAAGTTTGATTTAACCCTCTCAATGGAACAGACATGCACCGGACTTACAGGAGTGTGGGAATATAATACAGATTTGTTTGACTCTAATACGATAGGGAGGATGAGCGGTCATTTTGTGACACTGTTGGAGGGAATTGTTACAAATCTCGACACTCCGATTACTCAATTGCCTTTATTAACAGCATGGGAAGAGAAACAATTATTAGTTGATTGGAATAATACTCAAACCGATTATCCCCAAGATAAGTGTATTCATCAATTATTTGAAGAACAAGTAAAACGA
>JASJDD010000061.1 GCA_030065735.1 Crocosphaera sp. | reverse complement strand
AAAAGTGGTAAAAAAGATTTAAGTACCTTACGGGCGATTCCTTGGGTGTTTAGTTGGACTCAAAGTCGTTTTCTTTTACCCGCTTGGTATGGAGTGGGAACCGCATTAGAAAGCTTTTTGCAACAGGAACCAGAGGAAAATTTGAAGCTGTTCAAATATTTTTACTTGAAATGGCCTTTCTTTAAAATGGTGATTTCTAAAGTAGAAATGACCCTTTCTAAAGTGGATTTACAAATTGCTCACCACTATGTTCAAGAACTCTCCCAACCCGAAGATATAGAACGATTTAACAAGGTTTTTGAGCGCATTTGTCAAGAATATTATCGTACCCGCGACATCATCTTAAGCATTACTGGACAACCCAAATTATTAGAAGGGGATAGCAGTTTACAGCGTTCGGTACAGTTAAGAAATGGAACCATTGTTCCTCTGGGTTTCTTGCAAGTTTCTCTTCTCAAACGGTTACGTCAATACACCCGTCAAGCAGAGTCTGGGGTCATTCACTTCCGTTATTCCAAAGAAGAATTATTAAGGGGTGCATTGTTAACCATTAATGGGATTGCTGCAGGAATGCGTAACACCGGCTGATATTTTAATAATGATGAATTAATCCATGAACAATCGTTTTAAAGTCATTGAAATTGTTGATCTGATCATCAGACTATTCCTGATTGGATTATTATTAGCTTGGTGTTTTCTACTCATTCGTCCTTTTATTGGTATTATGCTGTGGGGAATTATTTTGGCGATTGCCATATTCCCTCTGTTTTTATGGTCAAAAAACCGTTTAGGAGGACGAGGAAAATTAGCAGGAGTTCTTCTTACTTTATTAGGGGTTGCCGTTATTATTGGACCAGTAAGTGTCATTGCTACTATTTTCGTCAATAATGTTCAAACCTTTGCTGATAATCTTGCTTCGGGTAATTTAACTGTTCCCCCTCCCCCAGAAGGAATTGAACAATGGCCAATTATCGGAGAGAGGATTAATAAAATTTGGAAATTATCATCGGTTAATCTAGCATCAGTATTAAGTCAATTTCAACCACAATTAGAAGCATTAACAAAAAAGTTATTATTTTTGGCTGCTAATATTGGGGTAGTGTTACTCAAGTTTATTGTTTCTATTATTATTGCCGGAATTTTAATCATTAATTCAGAGAAATTAAGTTCTCGTTTGAGACAAGTTTTTCTGCGTATAACACCCCAACAGGGCCAAGGATTTTTACAACTCGCTACCGCTACTATTCGAGGGGTAACACGGGGTATTATCGGGGTTTCTGTCCTGCAAAGTCTTCTCATTGGTATGGGTTTAATGATAGCAGGAATTCCTTTTGCTGGTTTATTGACCCTATTATGCTTAGTTTTGGCCATTATTCAAATTGGGCCAGGTTTAGTCGTTTTTCCGGCAATTATTTTTGCCTGGTCTACTATGGGAACCCTGACTGCATTACTATTTACTATATGGATGGTTCCTTGTACTTTGGTTGATAATATCCTCAAACCGATATTAATGTCTAAAGGTTTACCAGTTCCTACCATTGTCATTTTAATCGGTGTTTTAGGAGGAACCTTAGTCCACGGAATTTTAGGGTTATTTATTGGCCCAGTTATTCTTAGTTTGGGTTATGAATTGTTAGTTGCTTGGGTTAATCAAGATTTGCAACCCAATCTTGATTAGTGTTGAGAATGAGTCATTAAAGATTTACTCACTTTACAAAAGAAACTACTAGAAACTTATACAGAATTTGATCTTCCAAACTATTTTAAGAGAGGTTATGATAAGCCTGATTTCAAGTAAGTTTCTGCTACAATAAATACTATTATACTATTTATATCAAAAAATGAGTGAAGTTACGTCACAAGAATTAGCCAATACTGTATTACTGGGTGATTGTAGAGAAGTAATGAAAACAGTTCCCGATAACTATATATCCGCTTGTATTACTGATCCTCCCTATAATTATGAATTTATTGGTCATAAATGGGATAATTCAGAAATTCAAAGACGGATGAAAAGAGTTAATAATAAAAACAGCAAAACATTAGTTAAAAATATACCTTATGGTAGTGGTTTAGCCGGGGGAGTTCGTAATAAGAAATGGTATCAAAGAAACCGTGAGAATATTTTAGACTATGAACAAAGGTTCATCTTTGCCTATTTTAAAAGCTGGTTGAAAATTAGAACAAAATGTTTTACATATTTCGACAATTAATAATTGCCAACACATACCCAATTCACGACCCCAATATTGCTTATGTTCTTGTTTTAGTTCAGCAGATAAACCAAACACATCCATTAAGATATCACTGCTATTATTTTCTTCTGAATAAGATTTTTGAATAAAATAATTTTGGTATTTTTTGAGGATTTTATCTAAGAATAGTTCAGTCATCTCTGTTTATTGGATAGGTTAGGTTAAAATATTTATCGAAATAGGATTTAAGAGTGTTAAACTCATAAATAATATTATAATAATTTAGGAGCATAATAATATAGTGAAAGCTATCTCAATGCTTAAAAATAAGATGAATATGGAGAATCTAACTGTTATGGAACGAGAGCCAATAATTAGTATCTTAAAGATTAATGAAAAAACGATACAAAGTTATGGAATTAAGTCGTTAGCTATTTTTGGATCAGTTGCTAGAAATGAAGCAACTACTAATAGTGATGTTGATATTTTAGTGGAGTTTATTGATAAACCTACTTTTGACCGATATATGGAGTTAAAATTTTATTTAGAAGATTGTTTAGGGACTAAAGTTGATTTAGTCACTCACAAGATGCTAAAATCTCAAATTCGTCAAACCGTTCAAAAAGAGGCCATTTATGTCTCGTAGCATTCGTCTCTATTTAGAAGATATTATGATTAGTGGTAATAAGATTTTGAGCTATACTCAAGCTATGACTTATCAAGACTTTATTGCTGATCAAAGAACTTATGATGCAGTGATGATGAGATTATTTGGGATATCGTAACTAATAAAATTCACCCTCTACTTGAATCGATTCAAGTAATTAAAAATACCAAAAACTAATAACTGAAAAAAACTGATGACTGATAACTATTCACTGATAACTGATAACGATCGCTTTTGGCTAAAGAATGCTCATATTCCTCTCTGTCTCTTAGAAAACGTTGCTATCAAACCTCAGACAAGAGAACAATTATGTCATGTAGATTTGGAAATAGATCAAGGAAAAATTACCTCAATTATTCCTCACACTTCTAATGTTCCTGAATCTCCCTATATTGATGTTAAAAAAGGAATTATTTTTCCCTGTTTTATTGATAGTCATACCCATTTAGATAAAGGCCATATTTGGGAGCGATCGCCGAATCTATCAGGAACTTTTGAAGAAGCTTTACATACTGTCAAAAAAGATGCTCAAAAACACTGGAAATCTGAAGATGTTTATCGGCGCATGGAGTTTGGTTTACAATGTAGTTATGCTCAAGGAACTATTGCTATAAGAACCCATTTAGACGCTTTTGGAGAACAAGCCAATATTAGTTTTGATGTGTTTCAACAATTAAAAGATAAGTGGCAAAATAAATTAATTTTACAAGCAGTTTCTTTAGTTTCTATTGATTATTTTTTAACCGAAGAAGGAGAAAAATTAGCTAATTTAGTAACTAATTATGGACAAATATTAGGGGGAGTTGCTTACATGAATCCTCAACTTGCTCAGGAATTAGATCGAGTTTTTACTTTAGCAAAAGAAAGAAATTTAGACTTAGATTTTCATGCAGATGAAACCCTTGATCCCAATTCTATCTGTTTAAAAAAGATTGCAGAAACAGCGATCAAACATCAATTTAACAATCGAATTACCTGTGGTCATTGTTGTAGTTTATCTCAACAAAATTCTGAGTTAAAAAAAGAAATAATTAACTTAGTAAAAGAAGCCAATATTAATATTATTAGTTTACCGATGTGTAACTTATATCTGCAAGATAGAAACCCAAACGATACCCCAAAATGGCGAGGTATTACCGATATTCATGCCCTGAAAAAACAAGAAATTTCCGTGGCTTTTGCCAGTGATAATTGTCGAGATCCTTTTTATGGTTTTGGGGATCATGATGGGTTAGAAGTGTTAAAAGAATCAGTAAGAATTGGTCATTTAGATACCCCTTATGATAACTGGGTTGCTACTGTTAATAAAATCCCTGCACAGTTAATGAATTTACCCAACTTAGGCAAAATAGCAATCGGATTAAATGCAGATTTAGTGATCTTTAAAGCCCGTTATTTTAGTGAATTATTTTCTCGCCCTCAAAGCGATCGCCAAGTCATCAGAAAAGGTAAATTGATCCAGACTACCTTACCCGACTATGCCCAACTAGACGACCTGATTTTTTCGTATCAATAATAACAAAAAAATACAAGAAATAGGATTAATAATTAACGTAATTATTGAAAACCCATGACTAAACTGACTAAACAGTGATGACTTCCGTTATACTAGAACCCTAAGTATATATTCCTAGGGAATTTGAAAATAATCATAAAGTTTACAAAAATTAACACAATCATGTAGTATTGTTAAGGAACCAACCGAAAAACTAGGGGTTCATACCTAAATAAAGATGTATTGCCAGATAACAGCCCTGTTGACATTATCTACCTTGAGAGTCAAACCCATGATTTCTTAACAAAAACCAAACAAAACAGCAACCATAGTCAAAATTTTGTTACGATAGGCTTTCCCTTTTATATATCACTATTACTTACTCTTCATTACCTGACAGTAAACTACCAAATAAAAAATCTCTTATGAAGCTAACTAAAAGTAATCCTGATCCTGTTCGGGCTTATCTCAAAGAAATTGGTCGTGTCCCCTTGCTAACCCATGAAGAAGAGATTCTTTATGCCAAGCGAGTCCAACGATTAGTTAATTTAGAGAAACTGCGAAAGGAGATCATTGAGAAAACTGGCCAAGAACCCACCGACAGCCAGTGGGCTAAAGCGGCTAAACTGTCTAAAAAAGAATTTCGTTCCGTCATCGAAGCAGGAGAAGCAGCCAAGCGAAAAATGGTAGAAGCCAACCTTCGCTTAGTGGTATCTGTAGCCAAAAAGTACCTCAAACGAAACTTGGATTTGTTGGATCTGGTCCAAGAAGGAACGATTGGGATGCAGCGAGGGGTAGAGAAATTTGACCCCACCAAAGGCTATCGTTTCTCAACCTATGCTTACTGGTGGATACGTCAGGCTATTACCCGCGCGATCGCCGAAAAAAGCCGAACCATTCGCCTTCCTATTCATATCACCGAAAAACTCAATAAAATCAAAAAAGCCCAACGGGAACTCTCCCAACAAAAAGGCCGGGCAGCCACCATCGTTGAACTCGCCGAAGAACTGGACTTAACCCCCAAACAAGTCAGGGACTATCTAGAAAGGTCTCGTCAACCCCTTTCCTTAGATTTACGGGTGGGGGATAACCAGGACACCGAATTAGGGGATCTCCTGGAAGATGACGGACAGTCTCCTGAAGACTTTGCCACCCACTCCTCCTTACAGTTTGACTTAGAAAGGCTGATGGAGGACTTAACCACTCAGCAAAAAGAAGTCATTGCTTTGCGGTTTGGACTTCTGGATGGACAACCTTTAACCCTGGCTAAAATTGGTTCTCGTCTTAATATTAGTCGGGAACGGGTTAGACAAATTGAGAGAGAAGCGTTATCCAAACTGAGAAAACGTAAGGCCAATATTCAAGAATATTTAGCCAGTTAATTCGGGAAAAAGTATGATGGGGTCGGAGGATCGGAATTTACGGTTCGGTTCTACCGACCACTATTTTATTAAGAAACTTGTTACAGTAGAGGAGAAAGATAATTAACTAAATAGCATTAATTCCCTTAAAAGCGACATAAACAGGTAAAATCCACAGGAGGCCAACAGTGAATAATGAATTAAACCGTTCCCAGAACTTTTTTAACAATGAAAATGAGACAGGGGAAAGCTTGTGGAAATATGTTCAATCCCTTAGTCCTGAAACCATCTCTCAATTGTCTAAACCTGACTCTCAGGAAGTTTTTCAAGTGATGGAACGCAATATTATCGGTTTATTAGGTAATCTTCCCTCTGAACATTTTGGTGTTACTGTGAGTACCAGTCGGGATCATTTAGGAAAATTATTGGCCTCAGCCATGATGAGTGGTTACTTCTTACGCAATGCAGAACAAAGACTCAACTTTGAAAAGTCCCTACAAGCTATTAATAGTAGTACCCAAGAAGACGAATAAAGCACAATATTTGTGAAAAATCAAAGCAAACTGGTAGCCAATGAAATAACGTTGCCAGTTTTTAATTTATCCGATCTTATAACCCCAAACAGTATACAATTAATCACAAAGATGATGTGAACCAATTAGTTGGTCTAGTGAGGATTTTGTACTAATTCCAAGAAAGTAATTGACGGGGTTATTATGATCAATATCGTTAGTTTGTGTAAGTCTCAACTGAGACTAATCATTCTCGCTGTGCTGGTAACTGTGCTAACATTGGGAGGCTTTCCTAACTCACGACTGGATGCTATGGCCAGTGATTGCAACTACATAAACGACATTGAAGGTGAGTATCAATGTGGGGGACAATGTGTTCTTAAAGGAGATTCTGGATTAGAATTTCTGGGAGTTTCTGGTGAAACTGATACCATAGAATTCCTACGTCTTGATGATCAAGAGATTGATCCCTATAGTCGATATTCTTACCGATATGATCCCTATGCTTACGAGAATAGGGAGAATTTCTACAAAGTTACCATAGAAGGACAGCCGGACTTTTCTGAGGTAGAGATAGGACCATTGACTGGTTCTACGTTACAAACAGCAACAACAGAGGTGTCAGATAGCTTGTTCCCTGTGGTTGAAGTGTATTCTTTTGATGCTGATCGTTATGAAGGTTGCAAATCTAGAGGTTTCACGAAAATCGTCAGCAACCCAACTGAAGAACATTTTAAGAGTTGTGTCATACACTGCCGTAAAGCCGATAATGGTCGTTATTATTAATTCCTAGTAATCATGGTTTTTGACGAATCAACAAAAGATTACTTTGAAAAATGAAAGTGAACTGGTAACTAATGAGATAATGTTGCCAGTTTTTAATTTACCTCATCTCAGGCAATCTCTGTTAACTTGGTACAAGGAACAGGGACGACAGTTACCTTGGCGAGATACCAGAGATCCTTACTTGATTTGGGTGTCTGAGATTATGTTACAACAAACCCAGGTCAAAACCGTTCTTCCCTACTATCAACGGTGGTTAGACAGCTTTCCCACCCTCGAAAGTTTAGCCACAGCCAATCAACAAGGGGTCTTAAAGGCATGGGAAGGGTTAGGATACTATACAAGAGCCAGAAACCTCCACAAAGCTGCTCAAATCGTTTTTAATGAGTATCATGGGGTCTTTCCGCAACAACTCCCCGATGTCCTAAAATTACCCGGTATTGGACGCACCACCGCCGGAGGTATTCTTAGCGCAGCTTTTAACCAACCTGTGTCTATTTTAGACGGGAATGTAAAGCGAGTGTTATCCCGTTTAATGGCCTTGCCAGTTCCCCCGAAAAAAGGGCTACAATTTTTATGGCAACTATCGGATCTGATCCTCGATCCCGATAACCCCAGAGACTTCAATCAAGCTTTGATGGATTTAGGGGCAGAAATTTGTGTTAAAACTAAGCCTAGATGTTTACTGTGTCCCTGGACATCTCACTGTCAAGCTTATCAACAAGGTCAACAAAATCAACTTCCCATGACTGAAACTGCTAAACCCCTTCCTCATAAAAAAATTGGCGTTGCGGTTATTTATAATGACGCTGGTTTAATCTTAATCGATCGCCGTCCTGACAAGGGTTTATTAGGAGGGTTATGGGAGTTTCCAGGGGGAAAAATAGAACCCGATGAAACGGTAGAAGACTGTATCCAACGAGAGATTAAAGAAGAGATTGATATTGAAATCGAAGTAGGAGAAAATTTACTGACTTTAGATCATGCTTACACCCATTTTAAAGTAACTTTATATGTTCATCTCTGTCGCTATTTAACAGGAGAACCTAAACCCATTGAATGCCAAGAAATCCGTTGGGTAAGTTTAGAAGAAATTGAGCAATTTCCTTTTCCAAAAGCGAATACAAAGATCATTGAGATGTTGAAAACTAGATAGACAATACGGGAAATTAGGTATTTAACAAATAATTTTACATTATCAATTCTGACAATGTCTTTTAATCGTCGTCAATTTTTAACTGCATCTCTTGGAAGTTTAACCCTTTTAACTTCTATTTATTCTACTGCATCCGCTCAAAATTCTTCTGTGATTAAACCTCGAAAACTTAAAGTAGGTTCAGGGGTTGGGTTAGTCAGTCCGGCGGGAACAACGTTTATCACAGAAGATATTAATATTGTACAAGATGCCGTCAAAGCGTTGGGATTAATACCTTATTTAGCCCCTCATATTTTAGATCAATACGGTTATTTAGCAGGAAAGGATCAAGATAGAGCAAATGATATTAATCGGTTTTTCGCTGACCCAAAAATTGATCTATTATTACCCATTCGTGGGGGTTGGGGATGCGCTCGTATTTTGCCTTATTTAGATTATAAGTTAATTAAAAATAACCCAAAAATTATTATTGGTTTCAGTGATTTAACAGCCTTATTAATGGCAATTTATACACAATCAGGTTTAGTAACATTTCATGGTCCTAATGGGATGACATCGTGGCGGACAAAACAAGTCAACTCTTTTAAACAAGCTTTATTTACTGAAGAAAAGATCAGCTTTAAAAATGAAAAAGATACTGATGATAATAACCGCTTAATGCAGGTAAAAAATCGGATTCAAACCATCAACCCAGGAACCGCTAGGGGCAAATTAATTGGGGGAAATTTATCAGTTTTATCAGCTATTGTTGGTTCTCCTTATGTTCCAGATTTTACAGGACACATTTTATTTATTGAAGATGTTGGGGAAAATATTTACCGTATTGATCGCATGATTACTCATTTAGAAGTAGCTGGAATTTTGGATAAAATATCTGGCTTTATTTTTGGACAATGTACCAACTGTTTACCAGATGGGGGTTATGCTTCTTTGACTTTAGAACAAGTTTTAAATGATCATATTAAACCATTAGGAATCCCTGCATGGATAAGCGCACAAATTGGCCATATTGAACCGATTTTAACCTTTCCTATGGGGGTAGAAGTGGAAATTAACGCTAACATGGGAACTATTAATTATTTAGAATCAGGAGTCATATAACAAAAAATCAATTGATTCTTTTACTCACCATCCTTCCCTTGCACAGATTATGAAGCTTTGTTGAACTCATTTTTAAATAAATTGGCAACATATTGACTCTTTCTGCGTCTTGAGAAAACAAGCTTGTTTGTAATAACTTGTTCCTCACTTATGTCACCAATTTTTATGAAAATTATACAATCATTTTTTACTCCTTCTTATTTAGTTGCTTTTTGTTTAATGACTTTACCCAGTTTAGCTGTAACCCGTTCCAGTTTATATCTTCCTAATAAGAATTTTTGTGCAGTTTATCAAGGAAGAATTTATAATGAGCATAAATTTGTCCTCTGGGTTAATCAAGAAGATAAATTAACAATTCAAGCGAATGATTATCTAAAGGTTGCTGTTAGTCATCAAGGAAATGTCATTACACCTTATCAAGTAGACTCAGCCAATCAACCGATGAGTTCCCAGTGGTTTTATCATACAAAAGTCCAAGAAAAACACACCATTTCAGTCAAAGGAAATACTCCTAAAGCGAATATTCGCTTCTGTCTTCACGAAAAATAATTTAAAAGGGAAAATAGGGTTTTCTCCTACTTTTCCCTTTAAACTTCAACAATTTACCTTTGAGTATTGCATAAACAAACTTGCACAGGCACTAAGTTGAGTACAGGGAAGATGGTACGATAAAAAAAGTTAGATTTTTCTAGAGAAATTATGCCCAACCGTCTGGCCAATACCCAAAGTCTTTACCTTCGTAAACACGCTGAAAATCCGATAGATTGGTGGTATTGGTGCGAAGAAGCCCTAGAAATGGCAAAAAACGAAAATAAACCCGTTTTTCTCTCCATTGGCTATTCTAGCTGTCACTGGTGTACAGTAATGGAAGGAGAAGCTTTTTGTGATCTAGCCATCGCTACTTATCTCAATGAGAATTTTCTCCCCATAAAAGTCGACCGCGAAGAACGTCCAGACCTCGATAGTATTTACATGAGTTCTCTACAAATGATGGGAATACAAGGGGGTTGGCCGTTAAATATTTTTCTTACACCAGGAGACTTAGTTCCTTTTTATGGAGGAACTTATTTCCCCGTTGAACCTCGTTACGGCCGTCCAGGTTTTCTGCAAGTGTTACAATCGATTCGTCGTTTTTATGATGTCGAAAAAGAAAAATTAAACGGATTTAAACAAGAAATCTTAAAAGGCTTACAACAATCCGTTATGTTACCGATTAGTGATATTGATGTTAATAATGCTCAATTAATTTATCGGGGCGTTGATATTAACACTAAAGTTATTCAAGTGACAGCTGATGATTTTGGCCGTCCTTGTTTTCCCATGATTCCTTATAGTAACTTAGCCTTAGAAGGAACTCGCTTTTCATTTGGAGAACCTGAAGAAAGACAAAAATTAGTGACACAAAGGGGACTCGATTTAGCTTTAGGGGGAATTTTCGATCATGTAGGGGGTGGATTTCACCGTTATACCGTAGATTCAACCTGGACTGTTCCCCATTTTGAAAAAATGCTCTACGATAATGGGCAAATTGTGGAATATTTAGCCAATCTTTGCAGTAATGGACAACAAGAACCTGCCTTTGAACGGGCGATCGCTTTAACGGTACAATGGTTACAACGGGAAATGATGTCCCCTGAAGGTTATTTTTATGCAGCCCAAGATGCAGATAGTTTTGCAACCAAAGAAGACAAAGAACCAGAAGAAGGGGCTTTTTATGTCTGGGAATACCAACAGTTGGAACAACTATTAACCCCAAGGGAATTAGAAGAATTAACCGAGGTATTTACTATTACAACAGAGGGTAACTTTGAAGGAAAAAATGTTTTGCAACGGCGTAACAAAGGTCAACTTTCTGATAGTATTGAAACCATTTTAGACAAACTATTTAGAGAAAGATACGGCACTTCTAGAAACAATTTAGATACATTTAAACCAGCTAAAAATAACCAAGAAGCGAAAACAATTAACTGGCCAGGGCGCATTCCTGCGGTGACAGACACTAAAATGATTGTGGCTTGGAATGGGTTAATGATTTCTGGTTTAGCCAGGGCTTACGGTGTATTTAAACAGTCTTTATATTGGCAATTAGCTCTGAAAGCAACCCAATTTATATTAGAAAAACAATGGATAAACGGACGATTTTACCGTCTTAATTATGAAGGAAATCCCTCAATTTTAGCCCAATCAGAAGACTATGCTTTTTTCCTTAAAGCCCTCTTAGATTTACAAGCAGCTAACCCTCAAGACACTCAATGGTTAGACAAAGCTATAGAAATTCAACGAGAATTTGATGAATTATTTTGGAGTGTAGAAATGGGAGGTTACTATAACAATGCGGCCGATAATAGTAATGATTTATTAGTTCGTGAACGTAGTTATATCGATAATGCTACCCCTTCGGCCAATGGGATTGCTATTAGTAATTTAGTTCGATTAGCCAGATTAACAGATAATTTAGACTATTTAGATAAAGCAGAGCAAGGGTTACAAGCCTTTAGTCATATTTTAAGTCAATCTCCTCGCGCTTGTCCGAGTTTATTAACAGCATTAGATTGGTATCATTTCGGCTGTTTAGTGAGAACAAATCAAACCCTATTACCTAAGTTAATTACTCAATATTTTCCGACCACTGTTTATCGCTTCGATGATAATTTACCTAACCATTCTATCGGTTTAGTCTGTCAAGGTTTATCTTGTTTAGAACCGGCCACAACGGAAGCACAATTATTGAGTCAAATTGTAGAAGTTGGTTTAGCTATGTAGTACTCACATCTTGCATCAGAACAAAAATACTTAATGATTAGAGGCAGAAGGCAGGGGGCAGGAGGCAGAAGGGAGGAAAAAACTTAAAAATAGGATTATTTAACTTTTAAATGCCTTATTATCGATAATTTCACTCTTCTGCTATATATTAAACCTCCTGCCTACTGCCTTTCCACTCCTGCCTCAGACAAAATTAGGATTGAGTTTGAAGCTGCAAGATGTCAGTAGTAGCTAAAATTAGTAGCATTTAAGGGAGCATCAGCTAAACTTATCTAAGTTTAGTTAATAGTAACGGGCGTAACTTATCGAGATAATAGGGTCTAAAACCTGGCTTTTTAAAGCGAAAAGTTTTTGGAGCGAGGAATAAATCCTCGTTACAAAAACAACTTCTGTGCGATAGCGCATGGTAGTAGTGAGGAACTTCTGACTTCGTTAATCCTCTCAAAAGTTTTTAGGTTTTTAAGCCGATTCAGGAGTCACCAAAGAGGATGGATGTACCAACAACTCGGAGGTTGAGCGTTTTTCTACCATTTCCTTAGTGATCATGCACTTCTGAACATCTTTGCGGGAGGGTAACTCATACATCACATCTAACATCAATTCTTCAACAATCCCTCGCAAGGCCCTAGCACCGGTTTTCCGTCGATAGGCTTCTTGTGCGATCGCTCGAACTGCCTCTTGACTAAATTCTAATTCCACATTGTCCATGTTTAATAACTTCTGATACTGTTTAACCAACGCATTACGAGGCTTGGTTAAAATGGCAATTAGGGTTTCTTCCGTTAAGGGATTTAAGGCAGCCATCACAGGGATTCTTCCCACAAATTCGGGAATCATGCCAAATTTGACCAAATCATCTGGTTCTACTCGCTGCATTAGATCAGCTGTCCGTTTTTCTTTAGACTGTCCTTCTCCTGGACGAATGAACCCCATAGACTTCTTGCCAATGCGTTGTTCTATCACCCGTTCTAAACCGACAAACGCCCCACCACAAATAAATAAAATGTTGCTGGTATCGATTTGAATACAATCTTGATAAGGGTGTTTCCGCCCCCCTTGAGGGGGAACATTGGCGACCGTTCCTTCTAGCATTTTCAGAAGGGCTTGTTGAACTCCTTCCCCAGATACATCGCGAGTGATGGAGGGATTTTCGCTTTTACGGGCAATTTTGTCGATCTCATCGATATAAATAATTCCCCTTTGGGCTTCTTCCACATCCAGGTCCGCCACCTGTAGCAATCTCAGCAGTATATTTTCCACATCTTCCCCCACATAACCGGCTTCTGTTAACGTGGTGGCATCCGCTACGGCAAAAGGAACTTCTAAGACTTGGGCTAGGGTTTGAGCGAGAAGGGTTTTTCCCGAACCGGTTGGACCCATGAGCAAGATGTTGGATTTTTGCAGTTCAATGTTGTCTTCATCAGGGTCTGCTTTTTTCCCTTGAACTAGACTCAAACGTTTATAGTGGTTGTAAACAGCCACGGAAAGCACTTTTTTAGCCTCATCTTGACCAATCACATACTCGTCAAGATAGTCTTTGATCTCCATGGGTTTAGGTAGTTCTTTGAGGGAAGTCCCATTTTTTGAAGAACGACGTTTGGGAGGATGAGGGCTACCAGTATTGTCTGTAATAGCACCTGATGTTCCCATTAATTCTTCATCTAGAATTTCGTTACAAAGCTCGACACATTCATCGCAGATGTAGACTCCCGGGCCAGCGATTAGCTTTCGTACTTGCTCCTGGGATTTTCCACAAAATGAACATTTTAGGTGGGAGTCGTATTTAGACATAAGCGGTTGAGGTTGAGTTAGTTGAGTGAGGTTACAGGGACAGTAGGATCGGACAAATTTGACCGAGAAATGACTTTATCAATCAAACCATAATCCACTGCTTCTTGGGCTGACATAAAAAAGTCTCGTTCCGTATCAGCGGAAATTGTTTCAAAGGGTTGTCCTGTATGCTCAGCCAGCATATCATTGAGTCGTTTTTTAATGTAGAGGATCTCTTTAGCTTGAATTTCTATCTCCACTGCTTGGCCTTGTGCGCCACCCAGGGGTTGATGAATCATAATGCGAGAACTGGGTAAAGCCATGCGTTTCCCTTGGGTGCCTCCTGACAAGAGGAAAGCCCCCATACTCGCAGCCAATCCAAAGCAAATGGTGACCACATCAGGGCGAATTTGCTGCATGGTATCATAGATCGCCAATCCTGCATAGACTGAACCCCCTGGAGAGTTGATGTAGAGTTGAATGTCTTTTTCTGGATCTTCTGCATCCAAAAATAAGAGTTGAGCCACAATGGAGTCAGCTACTTGATCATCTACCGGGGTTCCCAGAAAGACAATTCTCTCCCGTAGTAGTCTTGAATAAATATCAAAGGCTCTCTCCCCTACGCCAGACTGTTCTACGACCATTGGCACCACGTTTTCGGGGGCGGCGTAAATTTCTGAGGGACGCTTACTGAATATCCTATAATCTAGCGATCGCGATTGAATCATAGCCTTGAAGATTGGGTCAAAAATTTTATCTACTATATAGTTCAGGGATTTACGGTGAAACGTTTTCTGGCTCGACCGTTAACGGCGATAGGACAATAACCTACAGACCGACCTGATTTAATTATAAGTCTTATTCTGAAATTTTGTCGCTTTTTTGACCCCTAAGGTATTCAGAAAATTTCCCACTCTCAACAAAATGTTACGAAATGCAAAGTATAATGAGTAAGACATAAACCCTTACAGAGAAGAGAAATAGATGCGAGTTGCGATCGCTGGTGCCGGTTTAGCGGGCCTTTCATGTGCCAAATATCTCGTTGATGCGGGACACACCCCCATTGTCTTAGAAAGAAGAGATGTCCTCGGTGGCAAAGTGGCCGCCTGGAAAGATGAAGATGGAGACTGGTACGAAACGGGACTCCATATTTTTTTTGGGGCCTATCCCAATATGTTGCAATTATTTAAAGAATTAGGCATTGAAGATCGCTTACAGTGGAAAGAACACACCATGATCTTCAACCAACCGAATAACCCTGGAACTTATTCACGGTTTGATTTCCCTGATATTCCTGCCCCAGTTAACGGGATTGTCGCTATTTTACGCAATAACGATATGTTGAGCTGGGAAGAAAAAATTAAATTCGGGTTAGGGTTACTTCCCGCCATTGTACGAGGACAAAGCTACGTTGAAGAGATGGACCGCTATTCTTGGTCTGAATGGCTGAAAAAGCAGAATATTCCTGCTAGAGTGGAAAAAGAAGTCTTTATCGCCATGTCCAAGGCTCTAAACTTCATTAACCCCGATGAAATTTCCGCTACTATTCTACTAACCGCCCTTAACCGTTTTTTACAAGAGAAAAATGGTTCCAAAATGGCCTTTCTCGATGGTTCCCCCACCGAAAGACTGTGCCAACCTTTAGTTGATTACATTAGGGAAAGGGGCGGAGAAGTGAGATTAAATGCTCCTTTAAAAGAAATATTACTCAACGACGATAATACAGTGAAAGGGTTTGTGCTGAGGGGACTTAATGGCCAACCAGACCAAGTGTTTGAAGCAGACTTATATATCTCTGCTCTGCCGGTTGATCCCTTAAAGGTCATTTTACCTAAACCCTGGCGACAACTAGACGAATTTAAGAAATTAGAAGGGTTAGAGGGGGTTCCGGTGATTAACCTTCATCTTTGGTTCGATCGCAAACTCACCGATATCGATCACTTACTATTCTCCCGTTCCGATTTACTTAGCGTCTATGCGGATATGAGTAACACCTGTAAGGAATATGCTAACCCCGATCGCTCCATGTTAGAGTTGGTGTTAGCCCCAGCAGAAGATTGGATCACAGCCTCCGATGAAGCTATTATTGAAGCGACGATGGCTGAAATCGAAAAACTCTTCCCCCAACACTTTAGCGGGGAAAATAAAGCAAACCTGCTCAAATATCACGTGGTGAAAACCCCTCGTTCTGTTTACAAAGCGACCCCTGGAAGACAAGCTTATCGTCCCTCCCAAAAGACTCCCATTGCTAACTTTTATTTAGCAGGAGACTTTACCATGCAAAAATATCTAGGAAGCATGGAAGGGGCTGTATTATCAGGGAAACTAGCAGCGCAAACCCTAGCGCAAGATTATCCGGCTAAGATGTCCCCATCAACCCCTGAAGTGACCAAAGAAGCCTCTTTAGTCTAATCTTTTAACGGTTAGTGACCGAGAACTTGACCCGAAATAATGACGAAACGGTCAATGAATGGGACAATGCTAAAAGTCTAACGGTCAAACAACTCCATTACATCCTGATTACTATAGAAAACCATTCTGCTTGTGCTGAATGCTACAATTGCCTAAACCCCCCCAACCCCCCAAAATGCTGGCCTCTGTAGAAGAGTCCTACGAACGCTGTCGTCAAATTACCCAGAAATATTCTAAAACCTTTTATCTGGGAACCCTGTTAATGCCACCAGAGAAACGACGGGCAATCTGGGCGATTTATGTTTGGTGTCGCCGTACCGATGAATTAGTCGATGGGCCCCAAGCTAAATTTACCACCCCAGAAACCTTACAACAGTGGCAAGATCATCTCGAATACCTCTTTAAAGGTCATCCTCTGGATGATGAAGATGTTGCCCTCGTGGATACCTTACAACGGTTTCCTGTGGAAATAGAACCCTTTGAGGACATGATTGCAGGACAACAAATGGACTTGTATCGTAACCGTTATGAGACGTTTGAAGACCTGAAGCTTTACTGTTATCGGGTCGCTGGAACTGTAGGGTTAATGTCTAATGCCGTCTTAGGGGTGGAAAAACACCCGTCTGTCGGGCCTTGGAATAAACAACTCGAAACCTATATTCCCAAAGAAGAAGCCATCGCTTTGGGTATTGCGAATCAATTAACTAACATCTTACGGGATGTGGGAGAAGATGCTCAACGGGGACGCATTTATTTACCTTTAGAAGATTTAGATCGCTTTAATTATACAGAAACAGATTTATTTAAAGGGGTAATTGATGATCGTTGGCGTGAGTTGATGCGTTTTCAGATTAAAAGGGCGCGACAGTATTATAAAGATGCAGAACGGGGTATTCGTATTCTCTCAAAGGACTCTCGTTGGCCAGTTTGGGCTGCTTTAATGTTGTATCAAGGAATTCTCGATGTGATCGAAGCGAATGATTATGATGTGTTTAATCAGCGCGCTTTTGTACGAACTCCCAAGAAAATGCTTTATCTTCCTATTGCTTGGTTAAGATCACAAGTTCTATAAGTTGCGTTTAGTCGCTAGACTGGGTGGTGTTGTCGATTTGTCAACGCACCCTTTTTAGTTTATGCTCACATCTTGCATCAGAACAAAAATACTTAATAATTAGAGGCAGAAGGCAGGGGGCAGGAGGCAGAAGGGAGGAAAAAAACTTAAAAATAGGATTATTTAACTTTTAAATGCCTTATTATCGATAATTTTACTCT
>JASJDD010000060.1 GCA_030065735.1 Crocosphaera sp. | reverse complement strand
ATGGTTCTGCTAACATTGGACGTAAAAGTAAAGCCAATCTCTTTGAAAAGAGAGAGGTATTAGAGGGGCTTTTGGACGCTCCAAGACGATTCTTTATCGTGTAAAGAATCCCCATCGCCTTGCGTTGGGGTAGTTCAATCAAGTTAATTATGGCTAAATCAGATAATAAGGTAGAAAATAATTAAAGATTAATGATTCATTCTCTAAAATGTTAAGATATATTATGAACAGCAGAATCAAGCCAATTTATGAGTGAACAACCATTACGCATTTGTATTGTCGGGGGAGGGTTTGGGGGACTATACACTGCTTTACGTCTTACCCAGTTTCCTTGGGAAGCGGATCAAACTCCTGAAATTATTTTAATTGATAAAAGCGATCGCTTCTTATTTACCCCTCTTCTCTATGAATTAATTAGCGAGGAGATGCAAACCTGGGAAATAGCCCCTCCTTATGAAGAACTTTTAGCAGATACACCGATTCGCTTTCATCAGGGTTGTGTCACCGGTATTGATATCGAAAACCAACAACTACAATTAGATAATCATAATAGCCTATATTATGACCGTTTAGTGTTAGCAATGGGCGGGAAAACCCCCTTAGATAATTTTAGTGGGGTTAAGGATTATGCGATTCCATTTCGTACCTTAGAAGATGCTTATCAGATCAAAGAAAGATTACGATTATTAGAAGAAAAAGAAGCAGAAAAAATCCGTATTGCCATCGTTGGCGGAGGATATAGTGGTGTAGAATTAGCTTGTAAATTAGCTGATCGTTTAGGAGAGAGAGGACGGATAAGATTAGTAGAAAGAGGGGACAAAATACTCAGCACTTCTCCTGAATTTAACCGAGAAGTTGCTCAAAATGCGTTAGAAGCTAGACGGGTTTTTGTTGATCTAGAAACAGAAATAACTCAGGTTAGTTCTGATAGTATTTCCTTAGCTTATAAAGGGAAAATTGATGCGATTCCTGTGGACTTGGTATTGTGGACTGTGGGAACTCAGGTCAGAGAGATGGTTAAAGACTTACCACTGCAAAAAAGCTCCCAAGGACTATTAAAAATAACCCCTGAATTACAAGTTATTGATCATCCTGAAATTTTTGCTATTGGTGATTTGGCTGCTTGTTACGATGAATCAGAGCAGCGAATTCCTGCAACAGCGCAGACAGCTTTCCAACAATCAGATTATTGTGCTTGGAATCTTTGGGCTTCTATTACCCATCGTCCTCTATTAGCCTTTGCTTATCAACCATTAGGAGAAATGATGGCTTTAGGAATAGATAATGCCACTTTATCAGGGTTAGGAATCAATTTAGATGGCTCGTTAGGTTATATTGCCAGACGATTAATTTATTTATATCGTTTACCGACTTTAAAACATCAAATCAATGTAGGGATTAATTGGATCACGAAACCATTAACTGAATTATTTTTATAATTGTTATCAAATCGGATAAAAAATTCAGAGTTTATGAAACAACCAAAAGTTATTTTTTTAGATGCTGTTGGCACCTTATTTGGGGTTAAGGGAAGTGTGGGAGAAATTTATAGCTATCTTGCTGCACAGGTTGGGGTACAGTGTGATGCTTCGATCTTAGAAACCACCTTTTATAAACAGTTTAAAAAAGCCCCACCTTTAGCCTTTCATGGGGTGGATATAATGACTGTTCCAGACTTAGAATATCAATGGTGGTATCAGGTGGCTTATGATACCTATACAGAAGCAAAAGTCATTGATCAATTTAGTGATTTTGATGGCTTTTTTAGGCAACTTTATGATTATTTTGCCACTCCTCATCCTTGGTTTCTTTATACCGATGTTTTCCCCGCTTTACAACATTGGCAAAAACAGGGGATAGCATTAGGAATTATCTCAAATTTTGATACTAGAATTTATGAGGTACTGGATATTTTTGGCTTAACTGATTTCTTTCAAACCATTACCATTTCTTCTACCACAGGAACAGCTAAACCTGATTGTAATATTTTTATAGAAGCTTTAGAAAAACATGATTGTCAGCCGGAAGAAACTTGGCATATTGGAGATAGTAAAAAAGAGGATTATGAGGGAGCAAAATATGCTGGAATTAATCCTTTTTTACTAGAAAGAAATGAGGAAATTGATAGATCAGATTACACAATTATTGATTCAATGGCAAGATTAATTAATGATTAAACAAATAAAATGAAAAAACTTTTAATTACAGGGGCAAGCGGATTTCTGGGTTATAATGTTTGTCAATATGCTCAAAAAAGTTGGCAAGTGTATGGTACTTATTATAGTCATAAAATTAACATAGATAATGTAAATATTGTCAAGGTTAATGTAACAAATATTGATGAATTACAAACAATTTTTAATGAAATAAGACCCGATGCAGTGATTCATTTAGCAGCAGCATCAAAACCTAATTATTGTCAAAATAATCCAGAAGCTGCTTATAAAATAAACGTAAATGCTTCGCTAAATATTGCTAAATTATCTGCTGATGTCAATATTCCTTGTGTTTTTACCTCAACTGATTTAGTTTTTAATGGGTTAAATGCTCCTTATAAAGAAAGCGATCCCGTTTCTCCTATTAGTTATTATGGAGAACAAAAAGTGGAAGCAGAAGAAGAAATGTTAGCTATTCATCCAAAAACGGTTATCTGTAGAATGCCCTTGATGTTTGGTATTCCATCCCCCCATGCAAGCAGTTTTATTCAATTCTTTTTAACAACATTCAGAGAAGGAAAAAAACTGAGTTTATTTACTGATGAATACCGAACCCCTGTTAGTGGTTTAACCGCAGCAAAAGGGCTATTATTAGCCTTAGAAAAGGGAGAAGGAGAGATAATACATTTAGGAGGAAAAGAAAGGATTTCTCGCTATGAATTTGGGCATTTAATAGCAGAAATATTTGACTTTTCTCAAGCGTTAATTACTCCTTGTTTACAAAAAGAGGTAGTAATGGCTGCCCCGCGATCACCCGATACTTCTTTAGACAGTTCAAAGGCGTTTCAATTAGGTTATGAACCCTCATCTTTAAGAGAAGAATTAGAACACTTAAAGGATAAAATATGATGTAATAAACTTTCAAACTTATCTACGCTGTTGAGGCAGTTTCATAACGCAAATACGCTTCGATAAAGGGGTCTAAATTGCCATCCATCACCCCAGTAATATCGGTGGTTTCCACATTGGTTCGTAAATCTTTCACCATTTGGTAAGGATGAAAAACATAATTACGAATTTGGTTCCCCCAAGCTGCTTCCACCATGTCCCCTCGAATTTCGGCAATTTCTTGGGCCCGTTGTTCTTGGGCAATAATCAACAATTTGGCCTTCAATAACGCCAGGGCTTTTTCTTTATTTTGTAGTTGGGAACGTTCTTGGGTACAACGAACCGCAATACCCGTAGGAAGGTGGACAACACGCACTGCCGTTTCGACCTTATTGACATTTTGTCCCCCCTTTCCTCCAGAACGAGAGGTGGTAATTTCTAAATCCTTATCCGGAATGTCCACCTTAAGATCATCCTCTTCTAACGTCGGCATCACTTCCACTCCAGCGAAACTGGTTTGACGTTTCCCATTAGCATTAAACGGAGAAATTCTCACCAGTCGGTGGGTTCCTTTTTCTCCCTTTAAATAGCCAAACGCATAACGACCCTCTATTTCTAACGTAGCTGACTTAATACCCGCTTCATCCCCTTCCGATAGTTCCGTTAAATGGACTTTATAGCCCTGTTGTTCTCCCCAACGGGTGTACATTCTCAGCAGCATTTGCGCCCAGTCTTGAGCATCCGTCCCACCCGCACCGGCATTAATGGTTAACACCGCCCCTTTTGTATCATAAATCCCTGATAACAACTGCTGTAATTCCCAGCGATCAAGATTATGGTTAAGTTCAATAATGTTAGCTTGGGCTTCTTGACGCAGGGTCGAATCATCCTCTAATTCTAGTAATTCAGCGATCGCTTTAGTGTCTTCTAACTGATGACACCATTGTTGATACTGTTGTAATTGGGATTTGAGGTCATTTAATTCTTGCAGGGTGGTTTGCGCCGTTTCAGGATCATCCCAAAACTGCGGTTGTGCTGCGGTATTTTCGAGGTTTTTAATCGCTGCTTCCAGAGCAGGCAAGTCAAAGGTAGTCCTGGGTTTGCCCCAGGCGCGAACCAATTAATTCAATTTCTCGTTTCAGTTCTGTTGTTTCCATAGACTGCTACTTATCTAAAATCTAAAGTTATTGTTATTACCACGACCACCACCACCATTAAAGAGTCTATTATTAGGTAAACTAATAATAAAGTTACTCAAGCCTAACACATCTCGAATAGGTTGAGTAATGACTCGGAAGGCTGCCAATACCTTACCCAATAAGGTGCGACTGACAACAATCACATCTTCATTTTGTAGGGTAACATATTGAGTCACATCCAGGTTTTCTACAGTTTTAATGGGGTTTAATCCTTGTGTTACCACTTTACCCTGTTCAGGATCAAATCTCAGTAACGTCACCTCTTCTTTGGTGATTAAAGGAATATTAGGGGGTAAAGTCGCCACTGCGTCTAGAAAGGTACTACCATTGGGAAGTGCCAAGTTACGAACCGCTAAACCAATGGGGTTAGTTGGCACTAAGACTCGAACGATAATAGTTGGCTGTGCTAAATTCGTTTTAGAAATTAAGGTTCGGTCATAATTTTTTTGGGTTGGATCGAGTTTAGAAACAATCACCGTATCTCCCCCCTGTAAACGAAATTCCGGTAAGCGGGTTCCTTCGATTAATGGGGTATATAAATCAACCCGTTCTTCGAGTACCGTTCCATCCACTAAAGGGCGACGAATCACAATAGACCGTAAGTCAGCTTGGGGCGTACTGCCTCCTACCCCTGTAATCACGTTATTTAACGTAATTCCTGGGGCAAAAAAGTAATATCCGGGGCGACTTACTTCTCCTAAAATGGTTAACTGTACCGGACGTGGCCCGGCCAGAACAGCGATAACCTCCGGTGGTTCTTGTAAATAACGCTGTCCCAATTCATAGGCTACCTTTGTCTCTACTTCATCTAAAGTCAGTCCCACAATAGAAATTTCTCCTAAAAAGGGAACACGAATTTTACCCTCAGGATCAATGGCCCCTCCAAAATTAAATTCAGGAAAGTCAAGAACCGTAACAGTAACAGAATCTCCAATCGCTAAACGATAGAGATTAAACTGTTCTGACGTTCTGACATCAAACAAAGGAGGTTGGTCTGTACCTGAGGAAATATCTTGATCTCGGAAAGTGCTTGGAGGAGACTGGGGAACTCCCAAGGGATCAAGAGTTTCTTGGTTAACTTCTTGGGCAAGACTAGCAGGTATTGATAACCCTTGAATGAGACTCCAACCCACAATTCCTTGAGAACAACTGTAAAAGATTGAAGCCAACAAAGATAACTTCAATGGGGTTTTTCGGGGTTGCTTAGATCCCTTTTGACGATTGACCATTGTTTTACTCACACCACACACAGATTACTCAGATTTTAGCTTACCCTGGGAAAAGCCCCGTTTTGTACCGATAGGTCAGAATTGGGGTGCTTCGCGCGTCTTCGACGGGAAAGCACAGGCAGCACTGATAATTCTAGCGCAGTGTTAATTTAGCTACATGGAACTATTCCTGATTAATTTCCTATTAAGTAAAAAACTGATAAAAATGATCAAACACACTCAACTATTATTAATTGTAATTAGCTTACTCATTCTTATCTTCGTTAAACAAAGTAACCCTGTTTCAGCTAGTGTTGAAAATCGTTTGCGAGGAGATATTAATCGTCTACAAGCTAGAGTCAGTCGCTTAGAAAGTGCAATTACTAACCTAAGACAAGACTCAAATAATAATTATAATCCCCCTTCGTTGAACCCTTCACCTCAAATAGTTGACGGTGAACTTATTGGACGAAGTGATCCCTTATTTGAACGGTTATCTACCTTAGTCATAGAATTAAAAGAAAGAGTCATCGACTTAGAAAAACGGATGAATCAATTAGAAAAATAGATTAAAATACAAAAAAACATACCACTAACAACAAAAATAAAAAAAGGTTCCAAAAAATCATTAAACCTCTTTAATTTTTCAGACAGAGTATTGATAGTCCAGGTGACTCTCATCACGGGCATTAACCTCATTTTCCCCTAACTTAGAATAGTACCATTATCACCGAATCCTCGTGCGCTTTCTTCCCTTTCTTCTGCGTCAACGATTTAATAAGAATGCTGGCCAAGCATTAACATTTGTTTTGCTCATAGGTTCTTTGATGATGGGAGTTGGTGCAATGATGCTCACACAATCTCAAGCTCAACAAAAATCCGTGAAAGATTCTCTGGACATCTCGAAAATTCGGAATGCTGCTGAAATCGCCAAAAACAGAATGGAATCCCTATTCATACAATATCCCATCTTATTGCTGTATCCACCTGATTTCTGGGAAACAGCTTTGCTGAATCCTAATTATTCTTCTGAAACTAGAGAATTTGTTAATTTAACCCGGCTTTGTCAGTCGAATCAGGATTGGAAAAATACAAGAGATATGCTCTTAGAATATGCTAGATCCGACGATATTAAGATAAAAAATAACACATTTTTTCGATTAATTAATATTACTCATCCTGAAAATAATGAAGCCTTAATCACTATTCAAGCTCAAAATTTACAAGGCGCAACGGCTAATTTACAAGCTGAAGTTAGATATGAGTTTTACTACTTAGAAGGTAATGCTCCTGCTTTATGGACAACATCAGAAAAACGAATAAGAAGTGAATTTTTTGGAAATGTTTGGCTTAATAACTGTAAGTTGCCTACGGATGGGATTAGACTTTCTGAAGAAAAATATAAAGCTATCCATGTTGGTCACGAATTTCCAGATTTACCTGATTTATATGAAATAATAAACCGCATACCTAAATCACACATTATCAATTTAGATAAAAACTATAATGGAGAAACTTCATTTCCTCGTTCTCACGATTCCCCGACAAGAATTATAAAAGGATATACAATTTATGAATATGTTATTGACAATTTTGATACTAATCAACCCATAGAAATTAAAACAGTTGTTAAGGAAAAACCGGTTATCGTTATTTTTAATACTAAACAGGGGATTAAAAAAGGAGAGATTACTCATACTTGCGGAAGTTTACCTAATTGCCCTGCTGAAAACTTGGTTTTTATTAATCATGCTACTAATATTAATGATCAAATGTGTTTTGTAACCGATAAATTAAGTGCTTTTATTTTTTCTCCTAATTCTGGTGTGGGATTTACTGAAAAAAAACAAATGCGATCAAAAATTTTCATTTCAGGCTCTATATGGACAAAAGAACTGATTTCAGATAGAGATTGTGGAAAGGATATAGAACTATATGCAACACTAACATTTAAACAAATTGTTCGTGATTTTCAAATACTTTCTCCTTATCCAAAAATAACAGAAGTTTCAAAATTTTCAAATGTTAATGATACAGTTATTAAATCGGAATCTGGTAGTAGAGTAAGGTTTGACCCTTTTTCATCTCTTGCTCCTAACAGTATTCCTGTATTTATTGACGATGAACTTGGTAATCCTTAACTAACTTTTCTAAATAAAGATAAAAACCCTATTCCTATTGTCATCATTAAGCCAATAATAGTTGAAGGCTCAGATACAGATTCAACATTAGTTTCTCTCGCAATAAATTCGACAGTAAGGGTAGTGGCTTCTGCCCAACCGGTATCATCCTCTGTATTGTTATAGTCATATCCATTAAAAGCAATATTTCCCATTCCAAAAGGGGTCACAAAAACGCTAGTGGAATTTTGCTCATTTGGAGGAGAATTTAATAAATTGTCGTAAAAAACAATGCTGTTTGGTGGTAAAGAGTTGAGAGCCATTGTTGTTGTTTGTAAAGGACTTCCTAAAGTACCAGGAGCAGACTCAAAAATAGTTCCTTCTGCTTCATCTGTGAGTAATGTACTACCTGCCCAGAAATCTTCTGCAAAACTAAACCCAAATACATCATTAAAGAGGGGGATTACTTCTTGTACTTCCCCGGACATCAATAAACCTCCTCCGTTGTCAACGAAATTGCTAATAACCGCTTGAGTTTCTGAAGAAAGATCAGGAGCGAGAGAATCAAAAGACAGACTAGGAATAACAATAACTTGATTATTATCAGCTATTTGTTGCCATACCGAGGCTTCTAAACTATCAAAATCTGTAACCGTATTTGCTCCATTTGTTAAAACATTTCTTAAGTTGGCCGCATCATTGGGAAAAGTATAGACTGAGCTATTAAAATAACCGATAGAAATTGCTTGAGCTTCTAAATTTAATGATAGAGAAATAGTTGAAATTACGGAAAAATTAATAAGTTTTATTACGGTATTCATTCTAATAGTTTTAAGGTAAAATTAAAGGATAATCATACTTAAGCTTACCCACTTTTTCATAATTTTTCAAGCCGAACAGGTATATTAGTAAATACTGTGATAATCAATACCCCTTGGTGGCTCAATCGAAAAATAGCGATCGCAACAATCACAGCAATGGTGGCTGTTGTAACGACGATTATTCGCTTTACAGGGGGCTTTGAAACCTTAGAAATCAAACGATATGACTACTTTTTCACCAAACGGGCGATCGCCACGTGGGATGAACGGATCGTTATCGTGGGATACACAGAAAAGGATGCGGAAAAATATGGTGAATCACCCTCCGATGAAATTCTTAGAAAAGTGTTAGAAAAAGTACAAAAAACTCGACCAACAACAGTGGGGCTATTATTCAATAGAAATAGTAAACCTGATGATTTAACACAGAGGGAACTATTAACGACAAAGATACAATCCATGCCCTATTTAATCCAATCTGACGATGACGATAAAATACCTAGGGAACCAGACAACATCACACGGAAAATGACACTTTATAAGCATTCTTCTACCGAACCTCATATCGTCTGGAGCATCGCTAAACACTATCTTGAAAATACAGGAGCCTCTATTAAAGAGCATAAGGAAATTACTAATCGTTCAATAATTATTGATTATCCTGATGGAAAACAAGCTACTATTAAACCATTAACCTTATTAAATGATGGTGGATATAATACTTCTATTGATAATATCATAAATTTTCAAGTATTAATTTCATGGCCGTTTTCTGCTAAAACAGGCTTTAAGATATATTCATTTGATTATTTTATCAATAATCCTCCTCCAAATTTTTTAGATAAAATTGTTATTGTAGGAGAAATAAAGGATCGAAATATTTTTAAAGCTCCTATTATTTATGATACAGAAGATAGGTATAGCTTTTTACATAGTTCCGAAGTAGTAGGAATAATAACAAGTAATATCCTCCAACAAGCAGAAGTTCCTTTTGTCCAAGTGTGGAGTGACCCAATAGAATACTTATATTTTTATGCTTGGATGATAGCTTCAGGAGTAATGATTTTCTGGCTATGTGAAGAACTAGATCCAGCTAAAAAATGGGCTAAATATTTATTAAGTATCGCTATTACTGGGGGAGTATTTTTATTATCTATTTATATAATAAGTTTAGCTGCATTCCCGAAAACCTGGATTCCTTCTGTGTTTGTCGGTAGAGGGGTAACCTTCAGTTTCTTTTTTGGTAGCTTAGTCTGCCTTGAGTTGAAAGTAAGAGAAGAACAAGAAAAAAGATTAAATAAACAGAAAAAACTTGTCAAAGAGCAACAACGTAGAATACGAGAAAAAGAACAATTAGAAAAACGACAAAAAATAGAAATAGAAAGATTGAAAAAGACTTTACTTGCACAAGAAAGATTAGCTTTTATTGGTAGACTATCTCCTTTTTTACATCATAAAATTAAGAATTTATATTCAAATTTTGAATTAAACGTAACAGCTAGTAAAATTGATCTAAACGATTTAGAAACAGAACTCTATGAAATTTTAGATATGATGGAGACTATTTTAAATGAAGACGAAGCGGATGAGAGGAAAAATAAGGTTTTTGGTCTGCTTCAAAATATAAATGAAAGATTTATTTCAAAGGCACAAATTTTTCAATCTGTCAATGAACTCTTCAAACGTTTTTTACCTCGAATACGAATAGGAGGAACAGAATACTTAGAGCCTGAATGGCTTGATATAAATGAGCTTATCATCGAAAGTAACAAGATTGTCTTGTTTGACTTTAAACTAATCAACCAAGATATTGTCATTGATGTCAATTTAGTTTTATATGAAAATTTACCCCCAATTTATGGACTACCATCAGAAGTACGATTTATTTTGTTAAACATCATAGAAAACGCATATTATGCAGTATGGGAGAAATCTCAAACTGACCCTAATTATCAAGGTAGTATCACTATCCGTTCAGAAAGAATGACAAAAGCTAAAATAAGAATCTTCATTGAAGACAATGGTATAGGAATCCCCCCACACCTAAGAGAAAAAGTTTTCGAGCCATTTTACTCGACAAAAAAGAGTCCTGAAAAAACCTGTGGAATAGGGCTAACACTGACCAAAGATATACTAGAACAACAATATTATGGAAAAATCTATCTTGAATCCACCGAATCTACTTGTTTTGTTATAGAGATGCCCAAAAACAGGTTTTAATTATCTATCAAGGGACAAATCATTTTACAATAAAAGTAAGCACAATTATTCCAGAGCAACACACTTAACCAATGTCAGATAAAATTCTAATTATTGATGATGAGTTAGACGAAAGAAAAGAGTTATATGAACATATATATCAAAAATCTATAGATGAAGAGTGGTATGAACTTATCTTTGCAGTTAGTGGGGAAGAAGCATTAGAAATCATCAAAAAAGATAAAAAACAAGAAATCGCCTTGATTATTTTAGATTTACGCTTAGACGGAGCCAAGTTAGATGGAATCAAATTTGCCAACAAATTAGCTAAAACTCAATTTCATAAAAAAATAATCGTTTGGACGGGATATCCAGAATGGGAAAGTAGTTTTAGTGAATCAGCACAATCTCTTATAATTAAAGTATTTGATCGCTTCGATTATTCTTACAGTTATCTTAAAGATATTTGTGATACATTTATGCTTGCTCAGCAATTAGAACCCCCTGGAACAGAGGGATTCAAAACCAAAACAAAAATGATTGGATATAAAGCTATAAGACAATTAGTCAAATCGCTTCCTGGAGAACAAATATATAAATTAATTTTAGAAGTTATTCGGTTTTTACCTCCTAATTTATTAACAAAATTAAAAACAGAAATTTTTCAAGAGATTGATGAAATTTATAAAGCTTCTCTAGAAAGAAACAAATTAATTGCTTTAATAGAAGAAATACAAGAAAAAACCGATCTACTTAATGATATTCCACCAGCCCGTCAGTTACACAATCCTTGGTTAGAAATCGTAGAAAGGAGATATATAGACTATCATCTTCATTGGAAGCATCAAGGACATGATTACAAGAGATATATAAGCAAAAAAATCGCTCGTCAATATTTTCCAATCGAATTACGAGAACCCAGTAAATTCCTTAACTCTCCAGATTCATCTAATTTTGAAGAGTACCATGTTAGGTACTACAACTATTCTCAAAATGATGAGGAGATATCAATTTAACAACTAAAATTTTGAAATAAATCTGGAAAGTTACAGCAAAATGAGGTAAGATATACCTCAACCCAAAACATATAAGTAGATTCATGATAGCACAAACCATGCCGTTTGCTGCGCTTAGTTTCTATGGCGCAGATATTCAAGGATTTTCTCTCTCCTCAAATCCCGAACAACTACATTGTAGTTGCGCTTCCTTAAGCTACTTTCAAAACGATGTTGTTTCAGTGATAGAGGAGGTGTAGGGTGATATTTACCATAGATCAGTACCTCACCTTAGCCGAAGCGATTAAACATGAGTTAGCCCCATTAGAGAAAAAAAAAGAAATTAATTTGATCAAGAGCGAATGGGGAGGCCACGGATTTGTTGATAAAGTTCTGGCGATCGCCGATTGGTGGAAAAAATTATCAGAAGATTGGCGAGACAAAATTTTAAGACTACCGTTCAAACTCATCAAGCAAGATGGATGGGTAACACTAACGCAACTTTCAGAAGACAAACTCAGCCAATGGTTCGATGGAATCAACGCTAAGCTAGAGAAACAAGGCCGATTACTAGCATCTGACCTTAAACGGGTGGCCACCCCACTACTACCAGTTAAGCCTAAATCGACCCTGAAACTCGGTGAAGCGGTTACAGACGATGATTTTGAGATTGTAGGAAGAAAATTCCGTTTTGAGGAAAATGATCTAGAGAATTTCAAAAACACAGTTCTTGAACACCATGGCCAAAAAAAGTTTCTAACAGAACAGATGTTCTATTATTTAGAGCTTGTCGGGTGTGATCCTCTCGGAATTTTAGCCAAAACTGAAAAAACTAAATGGCTACTCTTACAAAAAGACAAAGAAATTGAGGCCGAACGTTCTCTACGAATCAAATTAGAAAAACAGTTTAAACAAGAACTGCGAGAAAGGTTAGAAGAACAAGCTCAATACTTAGCAAAAATAACTGTAAATCCCGTTACTTTAGGTTATAAGGCGGTGAATCCTAATAGTATTGTATTTGATGAAGAGAGAATTAAGGTATCAATTCAACGATTAATTAATCAAGAAGCTTTTAGTTTAACGGCTTTAAGTAGTTTCATGAAAGGAATAATAGAAAGTGATTTACCCGATCAATATTGGCACAAAATTTTTGATGAGTTCGGAGCGAGTATGGCACTGAAACAAGAAATTTGCCCACCGATGATCATCAAACTATTAACATTAAGATGTTTAGCTATTCCTGAAACCCAAAAACCATTCATGTCGTGGATAAGCCAAAATAGTTCTCCTTTGATTGCTAAAACCTACAATAGTTTTCGGGAAAAGCTACTAAGAAATATCTCCAGTTTGTATGGTAAACGCTTCGATTTATTCAGGTTGGATCAACAGGGGAAACCGATTGCTAATACTTTTTCTACTGAGTCTTACCAAGTTTTCATAAACGGAGAAATTAATGAATAATCATGATGAACAAAAACTAAAGGAAGAATTCAAAAAATTTAATATAAAATTAAAAGAACTGACTAATTTAGAGTTACAAAAAGAACAGAGTTTTGTCAAAAGAATTGAGAAACAGGATATTCCTATTGACGTAAAAGAGAAGTGGAATGAAATCATGGCGATCAGACAAGAGAAAGCCATTTTATATGATGAGTATCTTTTTGTGCTAAAAAATAACCAGATTCTTTGAGAATAACCGCATGGGGTAACAAGCCGGTGAGGTTGGATAGATTTGACTACATCTGTCTATTTTTACTTTAACGCTAGACTAAAATACAAAGTCTCCCACACCCATAGGTGGAACTAAACGATCCACATCTAAGATGAATATAGTTAGTAATTGATTATTTTCTTGCACTCTGGTCACATGACTGGCTATCTCTAGGGTATCTCCACGACGATATGAATCAGGTAAAGTACGAATCTGACTGAGAGGTAACTCAAGCATAGAAGGGGTTTGAGAGACTAAAATTGCAAACAATTCATCAATGCTATTTTTCGCTAAGATAAGAAATTGTCGCCCTTCCCTTGGCGGTTGAGGTACTCTAAAAAGGCGTTTATGAAGATCAATAGCCGTAAGTTCCATTTCATCGATATGAATGAGTCCAACTGCAGTGGTGCCACTACCTTGCATGGGAGTGTAGTGAGTAATCTTTTTGACTGACTCTATCGGTAAAGCTAAGTTAAGGGTACCTGTTTGAAAGACCAACAATTTACGACGACGGGATTCTTGTTGTCCTAAATAGGGGTCAACACTAGCTGTGTAATAGGAAGTTGTCTTAGTAGTCATAGGTTTTTAAAGCAATAAATAATAGATAATTCGGTGAGCAGTTACCAGTTACCAGTTACCAGTTATCAGTTACCAATTGAATTCATCGGTTACTGTTCACTGTTAAGTAGTCATTATATTTTTAATGGTTTCGAGGAATTGTTGTTCAATATAGGGTTTAGTAAAGTAAGCACTTGCCCCTAAATGGGTTGCTAAGTGACGATGTTTTTCACTGCTACGAGAGGTTAACATTGCCACAGGAATCTTCATTAGTTCAGGATCACGACGACGCTGCCCTAAAAATTCAAATCCATTCATATTGGGCATTTCTACATCACAAATCACCAGTTTGATCCCTGAACTTTGTTGCAGTTGTTCTAAAGCTTCTCGTCCATCTCTAGCTTGTATGACCCGATACCCTGATTTTTGTAGGGTTAATGCTAAGGTCCGTCGTAAAGCTGCTGAGTCATCTACCACTAAAACAGTGGAATTTTGTACCATTGGCATAGCAGGGGAGGAGTCCTCTTCAGAGCTTTCTATGATAATGCCAGGGGATTTTCCTGAAGTTTCCGAGGATTCTAAACATTCTTCCAAGAGAATCGTGCCATTGACTACAGGAATTAGGGTTCCATCCCCTAAAATGGTACAACCATAGGTGTAAGCAGGGGCGGCTAAAGCTTTACCGAAGGGTTTAATGACTAATTCTTGTTCAGTGACTAAACGGTTGACTTCTAGGGCGTATAAACATTCACCCCGACGTAAAATTAATAAAGGTGAACCCCAATGATCGGGGGCAGAGATTCCCTGAAGAGACTGAGAGGCAAACCCTTGAGTGAAAGGACTACGATACTCAAGTAGATGTTGAACCGAATGAATCGGAATAATCTGTCGTTGCCAAGCCAAAAACCTTTGTTCTCCAGACATTTTAATCTGTTCTGGTTCGGGCATAATAATTTCTTCTATGCTATCAGAAGGCAGAGCAATGGCTGATCCTTGATGATAATTATCGTATTGAATCAGACAGACTAATAGTTTGGCAATGGTTAAAGTAAACGGTAAACGGAGAGTAAAAGTGGTTCCTTTACCAGCAATAGAACTCACCGAAACCGTTCCTTTTAAAGCGCGTAATTGTTCTCTGACCACATCCAAACCTACCCCACGACCAGAGAGTTCACTGACTTTAGTCGCAGTAGAAAACCCAGGCTCAAAAATAAGATCCTGTAGGGTTTCTTTTGTCATCATAGCCACCTGTTCTGCGGTCACTAACCCCGCTTCAACAGCTTTTTTGGCAATTCTCTCCAAACTCAATCCTCCACCGTCATCCTGGATTTCAACGAAGGTTTGATTCCCTTGGTGATACGCTCGAATTTCGATTTGTCCTTGTTCCGGTTTACTTAATTTGCGACGAATTTCTGGGGGTTCAATGCCATGATCAAAGGCGTTTCTGAGGAGATGTTGCAGAGGATCATATAACTTTTCTAAAGCTGCTTTATCCACCAAAACGGAACTACCCGTCAACTTCAATTTAACTGGTTTATTATACTTTTTAGATAAATCCCGTAAAACTCTAGGAAAGCGGTTTAAGACTTCTCCTAATGGTAACATTCTAGCCCACATTAATTCATCGCGAAGTAAGTTGAGCATTTGTCTTTGTTGTTCTAAGGTTTGATTAGAGGAGTGAGCAAACAGAACAATATCATCCACTGATTCCTCTAGTTGCATCATTTCTTCTAATAAACTCTGCACAATCGAATAAACGGTGCCATAGGAATCCAGTTCCAAAGAATCAAAATGAGTCGATTCTGAAAGAGTGGAAAAAGGAGAACCAGCAAAGGAATTTTGTTCTTTGAGAGAATTTCCAGTCACTTTTATAGGGCCATAATGTTCAGGAGCAACCACCATTTGATCCGATAATTGTTTGAGGATTTCTGTGATTTTTTGAAAGTAAGAGAATCGATTGAGTAAGTCTTTGACTTTATTTTGTAATTGATCATTTTGTAGGGATAAACTATTGCGGTTAATTACTAATTCCCCTACTAAATTATTCATTTTTTCCAATCGGTTAAAATCAACCCTAACGGATAGGGGGGCAGCCGTTTTTTGTGTTTGTGATCCCTCTTGTTGACTTGAACTTCGGGTTCCTGTACGACGTTTAGAAGAACGAGTCGAACGAGTCGAACGACTATCATGAAAAGATGGTTTGACGGTTTCGGGGGAGAGTGGTTTTTCTGAAGCCGATTGATTATTCTCTTCTTCAACAGTCGGTAAAGTTTCAAAAATATCTTCTACTGACTCGACAAAAGTGTTGAGATTTTCTTGAATTTCTCTTTCATCAATTTCTAAAGATAATGGTTCTTCGGTTGGGGTTGCTACTTCTCCAAATAAATCATTGAGAGAGGTAGCAAAAGGAACCTCCTCAACTGACTCAGATGCCTCCTCACCGGGTTCTCCAAAAACATCATCTAAAGCCGGAACCCCTTCCCAGTTTGGTTCTTCTGTTTCCCCTACAGTCGCCCCAAAAATATCATCCAATGGGGGCGCATTGCTAAAATCTAGGGTGGTAGCTGCAGTCTCTTCTTGAACCGCCTCATCATCAACAGTTTCCACCTCATTCACAGAAGCATCATCAGAGAACAATAAGGATTGTGCTTCTTTCTCTTCTGTATCTTGGAACAGATCATCTAAGGAGAGAACAGAATTGGCTTCTAGGGACGGTTCTGATGGCATTTCTGAGGAGATTTCTGCGACAGACGGAGAGACTGTCCTCTCCAGTAAATTCCCACTGGCTAAACTTAACAACTCCCGAGACGGTTGACCCCCCGAAGTGCGATCGCCTTCCACTAACACTAAATGCTGACTCTGTTTTAAATCCCCTAAGGCCACTTGAGCAATGGATAACGCCTCTGAGGGCAACTGTTTGAGAGCTTGTAGGGTTGTTTGCACAATCGCTCCAAACCCTGGTAAGCCAAGAAGTTCAGCAAACCCACTAAAGACTTCCCCTTGATTACGTAGGGTTTGAGCAATGTTTTCGTTGTCTCCAGAAGCCAAAGCCGTTTCAATTTCCTCTAAACCCTGAGCCACATCCACTTCAAACAAGGAAGAAACAATATCAATCCCCAAATCCGCCGAAGACGGAATATACTGTTCTCCTTGAGTCATACTATCCCCTAAAATAGCTTCAATGGCTTCAAATATAGGGAGAGCGGTTTCAATGGCCTGCTCTTGATCAAAACTCCCTGTATTCATTTGTTCTTCTAAGGGATCACGCAAGCGATCAAAAGCCTCTAACAACAGGCTTTCTAAATCATCATCAATGATCACCGTCTCATCGTACAAGGCTTTAAAAATGTCTTCGAGACGATGGGAGATAATTTTAATGGTATTGAGTTCTACACTAGCAGCCCCACCCTTAAGGGAATGAGCAGCCCGCATGATCTCGTGAACGGTTGATGTATCACGCTCTTCTTTGAGGGTGAGCAACCCAGTTTCAATGATGTGCAGAAGTTCGGGGGCTTCTTCAATAAAAAATTGATAGGCTTGATCGCGGATGTCAGGGTTCATCATGGTTTTTGGAAGGGTCAGGGGCGGAGGGGGCAGAGGGGGCAGAGGGGGCAGAGGGGGCAGAGGGGGCGGAGGGGGCAGAGGGGGCAGAGGGGGCGGAGGGGGCAGAGGGGGC
>JASJDD010000059.1 GCA_030065735.1 Crocosphaera sp. | reverse complement strand
GTGGTAGTAAACCGAGCTTGTACTCGGAAACAGAAACGATAAGCGGTCGACACCCACCTGGTTTTTCCAGGTCATAAACTGAGGTAAAACGGCACGGTGGTTTTTCGGGATAGGTCTAAATGTCAGGATTTCTAGACATTTAGACTGTCACAGCAAGACAAAATCTTAAAATTAACCTAAAATTAAGGAAACCCTAACCATTTTAGGCATTGAGACAACAAACACATCGTTGCGAAACTCTTGGTTTACCCGTTAGTGTTACCAAACTAGATCAGGGGATAACGGTTGTCCATCAAAATTTTTCTGTTACCCCGGTAACAGTGGTGGATGTGTGGGTCAAAGCAGGGGCAAGGGTTGAACCCCAAGACTGGGGAGGTACTGCTCATTTTCTAGAACATATGATCTTCAAGGGAAGTGAAGAGATTCTACCAGGCAAATTTGATGAGATCATAGAACAGAATGGAGGTATCACCAACGCCTTTACTAGTCATGACTACGCTCATTTTTTGTTAACCGTACCGGGGAATCGTCTAAGCCAAACCTTACCCTATCTAGGGGAAATTCTGCTACAAGCGGTTATTGCTGATGAAGAATTGATGCGAGAAAGGGATGTTATCCTAGAAGAGATCAGGTCATCCTACGATGATCCTGACTGGGTATGCTTTCAAACTCTCTGTGAAACGTTATACCAAGATCATCCTTACGGACGACCAATTTTGGGCCAGGAAACCCAATTAAGACAATATTCAGCCCATCAGTTACGATGTTTTCATCGAACCCATTACCAACCCCAGAACATGACAGTAGTCGTAGTGGGGAATGTTGACAAAAATGCAGCCTTATCCTCAGTAGACAAAGCATTTTCTAACTTCCATCGACCTTGGGAATGTCCTCCCCATAAAATTAAGTCAGAACCCCCTCTAAAAGAAATTCGGCGCAATCATATCTACTCCCCTAGAGTAGCCCAAGGACGCTTATTAATGGGATGGATAGGACCCGGTATTAATCAATTAGAAGATGGGTTAGGATTAGATTTATTATCAGTGATTTTAGGGGGAGGAAGAACATCTCGTCTTGTTCAGGAATTACGGGAGAAAAAGCAACTGTTGATGGATATTGAAAGTTCTTTTTCCTTGCAAGAAGATTCCAGTTTGTTTACTATTACGGCATGGTTAGATCCTCAATATTTGTCTCAAGTTGAGGTAATTATCTGCGATCGCTTAAAACAATTGCAACAAGAACCTATCCCGAAACCAGAATTAAATAAAGCCAAAAGATTACTCTGTCATGACTATATTTTTTCCACAGAAACCCCCAGTCAATTAGCAGGATTATATGGTTATTATCAAACCTTAGCCCATGCTGAACTGGCCTTAAGTTATCCTACCTTGATTCAACAATATAGTGCAGAAAAATTACAACACCTTGCTTATCAATATTTGTCCCCAGAACGGTATGCTATTACCGTTCTGGAACCCTGCTAATTAATTAAACATAATTGATCAATAATGCAACCATCTTCTCCCGTTTCCTCTCCCCAATTTATTCATCGTTTGCAATTAGATAATGGCATTATTTTAATTGTCCGTGAAAATCCTACAGCAGACTTAGTTTCTGGTCGTTTTTTCTGGAAAAAAGCGGGTAATTTGTGGGAAAAACGAGAAAAAGCAGGTATTTTTCATTTATTAGCTACCGTAATTACCAAAGGAACTCAAACCATGTCCTCTCTTGACATCGCAGAGGCCATTGAATCCATAGGTGCTAGTTTAGGAGGAAATACAGCATCAGATTATTTTATGATGAGTATCAAAACCGTTTCAGCGGATTTTGAAGACATCTTAAACCTATTAGGAGAAATCCTACGATGGCCAACTTTTCCAGAAGAAGAAATTGCCCTAGAAAAACAGTTAATCTGTCAAACCATTCGTTCTCAACAAGAACAACCGTTTAACGTTGCGTTTAAGCAATTACGGGAAAAAATGTATGGGGAACATCCCTACGGACGTTCAATTTTAGGCACAGAAGAAACCGTTTTTCAAGTGAGTCGAGACGACTTACACGAGTGTCATTTTAAACATTTTCGGCCGGATAATTTAATTATTAGTTTATCGGGCAATATTACCTTAGATCAGGCTGTTAAATTAATTGAGAAAACCTTTGGAACTTGGCAAAATCCTTGTCATAGTTTAACCCTTACTTCTCTTCCCATGTTAAGGGTTTCTCCCTGTGAAATGGTTACCCATCAAGCAACGCAACAAGCTATCATCATGTTAGGTTATTTAACCGTTGGGGTTGATCATATTGATTATCCCGCTCTGAAACTATTAAGTACCTATTTAGGGAACGGGTTATCAAGTCGTTTGTTTGTGGAATTACGAGAAAAACAAGGACTTGCTTACGATGTTTCTGCCTTTTTTCCCACTCGTTTACAGCCATCTCATTTCGTTACTTATATAGGAACAGCCCCTCATAATACTAATATTGCCATTGAGGGATTACAACAGGAAACCGAGAGATTATCTGAAGTAGAATTAACCCCAGAAGAACTACAAACTGCCAAAAATAAGTTACTAGGACAATACGCTTTAGGAAAACAAACTAATTCAGAAGTTGCTCATTTATACGGATGGTATGAAACCTTAGAGTTAGGGATTGAATTTGACCAAAAATTTCCAGACCTGATTAATAATATTAGTGCTGAGATGTTGCAAAAAGTGGCTAAAGATTATTTATTATCCCCTTATCTTTCTTTAGTGACACCAGAACTAATCATGAATTAAGAAGGTTCAAACGTCTCATAAGCTTCCACAATTTTTTGAACCAAAGGATGACGAACCACATCTGCTTGAGAAAAGTAACAAAAAGCAATACCTTCTACTGACTTTAAAATTTTAGTGGCAACCACTAAACCCGACTCTTGATGTCCCGGTAAGTCAGTTTGAGTAATGTCTCCTGTTACTACCATTTTTGAGCCAAATCCTAACCGAGTCAATACCATTTTTAATTGTGCCGGAGTGGTATTTTGTGCCTCATCAACGATAACAAAAGCATTACTTAAAGTTCGTCCTCGCATATAAGCTAAAGGGGCGACTTCTATCTGTCCTCTTTCCATTAAATCAGGAATTCTTTGAGGATCAATAAACTCATATAACGCATCATATAAGGGTCTTAAAAAAGGATTAACCTTTTGTTGTAAATCTCCAGGTAAAAACCCCAATTTTTCCCCAGCTTCTACCGCCGGACGGGTTAAAATTAACCGTTCACATTCATCATTTAATAAGGCCCTAACCGCTAAAACAGCAGCTAAAAATGTCTTTCCAGTTCCCGCCGGTCCAATACAAAAAGTCACATCATGTTTCTCTATGGCTTTAATATATTGTTTTTGTCGAAAGGTTTTCGCCCGAATGACTTCCCCTCGACGAGTCCTTGCTAAAACGGACTTCTGTAAATCTTGATATTCTTCCATGCGTCCCGTATCTAATGCTTGAAACGCCGTCATTAAATCAGGACGAGAAATGGTTTTTGCTTCTTGCCAATAAGGTTCTAGAGATCGCAAGACTTTCATTACTCTTTCGACGGGTTTTTCTTGTCCATAAACACTTAATTCTTGACCCCGTAAGACTAAATTTGCCCCTGTGTGACGAGAGAGGAATTTTAAGTTTTCTTCGGCGACTCCAGCTAGGGCGATCGCACTTTCATGACTGGGTAATTGAAGGGTTCGGGAAGTTTCGGTCATATATTGTTTTATTTAATTATAATAATTCTTATCAAGTCAATCTGATATTGATTTTAATATTAGCATCAACAGTGTACCATAAAGTTAGTAATCGTTTGAAAGTTAGAGCAGAAGATCATATTGATAGCGTTCTAATATTTCATCTAATAAATTAGGGTTATTATCTATTAAGTTACCTAGATTGTTTTCTTGTAAATACCCAGCAACACCGTCAAATTCACGACCAAATTCACGACCAAATTCACGACCAAATGATTCTATAAATGGGCAGTAAATATCAATACCAGTGTATAGTATGCCATAACTCTGCTTAGGACCATCAAAGCGACCTTTACCGCTTCTATCGAAATAAAGACTAGAAGTATAAGGTTCTCCCCTGCTATTTTCTGTAAGATTTAATCTATATAAGAGGTTATTAGCTGGAATTATGATATGAGGAAGAGAAACTGCATCGAAGTTGCTTGGAGGTAGAGGAAAATCGGATACACTCAAGGTTAAATAGAGATTAATGCTTAAGACATTGTTCTAAATTCTTCTATAATTATGCAGCAGAATGCTCTCCGTAGCAAGAAGCAGCCCAAACCACTTGATCAATTTCACCTTGTCTAAGCATTTCTAGAGGCGTTTTGCCATCTAAGCGCACGTCACCGGTTAGCATAAAGATCATGACTGTCCAAACTCCATCACGTTTTAGTTCATAGAGGACTTTATCAAAACCTGATATGATTTTACCATCAACAAATTGCCAAGCTGGATAAACATATTCGTCATCAATTTCAATGCCAAGAATATGATTATTATCTCGCATTTGGTCTAAATCTTGAGGTGAACAATTCAATTTCTGACAAACGTCGTTACTGCTTAGTGTTCCACCTTCTTTTGACAGAAATCTTTTCTTTGCTAATTCTCCCCTACGAATGGCTTTTTGTAGTGCAGGTGATTTATTTTCCGTTTTTTTTTCTATAGGATATGTTACGTCTGGCATCTTACTTGACTTAGATTGACCTACAATCCTACGTTAACCAATAAATATTGGTTGTAACAACCAACATTTGTTGGTGTGCTAAGAGATTATGGATATTTGTAAATCTTGATAACATATAAAATTGATTTAAAATTAATTAAGATATTTAGATTGTGATTAATGACCTCAGAACTTGAACAAGCAAAGGAATTAGCAAATATTAACGGCATAGATGTAAAAAAGACAGAAATTTTGTTACAAGCAATAGAAGAGGTTTTTCACTGTTCTATATCTAAGAAATACAAAATTATCTTCTATTTGGCTACAACTGGCTTTTATTCATCAGAGGATATAGCTAATATATTTAATCATAGTAGAAAAAATATTAACAGTGATTTTAATAAGAATTTAGGGCAATATCTCAAGCTATATTTTGAGTTAGAGGATAATGAGCGAGTGGGAATTACTTCTTTAAGACGAATTATGTTCAACAAAGGATATATGGAATCTAGTGGTTTTGAGAAGAGAATCAGCCAACAATTAAAATCAAAAAGAATTCACTCAGGGGAAACGCATCTAAATTAAGTTAACATATCATCATACCTAGGTATAAAAAAATACATAAAAAAGTAGATTTTTGGGTAAACTTAGGTTGGGGATACCCTGAATATCTTACTATACTAATGTTTAAGTTACAGGAAATTTTCAAGCATTTAATTGGTATTTTAGACAGCATTACCTTTTCCATTGGCAAGAATGAGGTTACTTTAACTTATTTATTTCAAGTTATTGCTTATTTAATTATTATTGCTATTTTAGCCAATTACTTAAATAAAATTTTAAGACGAAGATTACTAAAAAGACTAATTAGTGAATATGGAATTCGTTACGTTTTTGCCAGTTTAATTAGTTATGGAATTGGGGCTTTTTGTTTTATTATTATTCTACAAACTACAGGATTTAATGTTTCAGCACTTGCTTTTTTAGGGGGTGGTCTTGGAATTGGTATTGGTTTGGGGTTACAAGGAATGACAAAAAATTTGGTCAGTGGACTCAGTTTATTATTAGAAAGAAAGATAAAAATAGGGAATTTTATTAAATTTAATGACGTAGAAGGTTATGTTACTGAAATTTCAACTCGTTCCGCTACTCTTAAACTAGAAGATGGATCTTCTGTGATTGTTCCTAACCGCAAATTAATGGAAAATCAACTAACTAACTATCATTACAAAACCGATCATGTTCGTTTATCTCTATTTATTCGAGTTGACTATAATAGTGATTTAGTATTAGTGACAGAAACTTTATTGATCTCTGCTTATTCTGAGAATTCTGTTTTAAAAATACCTTCTCCTCAAGTTATTTTTAAAGGGTTTGGTGATAGCTGTCTAGACTTTGAACTCTGGGTTTGGATAGATAGTGATAATATGGGAATTCGTTTTGAGATTATGAGTTCTTTATATTTTGCTGTTGAATATAATTTACGACAACGTAATATTAAAATACCGTTAGCACAAAGAGAATTCTGGTTTAAAAATTATGAAATGATTAATTTTTTATCCACAGAACAAGCAAAAAATAGGATGACATTAGCTACGAATCAAGGGTTAAAAAATCATTATACACAAACTGATACATTAACCCCATCAGGTTTATTATCTATTAAAGAATTATTGAGTAAAGTAGAATATTTTAAAACATTAGATGATTTACATATTAGAAAATTGATTGAAATTGGTACATTAAAGCAACTCAAATACAACGAAATTTTATTCAAAGAAAATGATCCGGGAGACGCTTTTTATATTATCTTATCTGGATCAGTAGAAATTTTTACCGAAACCTTGAATAAAACCTTGGCTATTTTACACAGAGGTGATTTTTTCGGAGAATTAGCCTTAATGTTAGGAATACCTCGTACTGCTAGTGTGAAATCTCAACAAGAAACTATCTTATTTTCTATTAATAATCAACAATTTGATAAACTACTTAAAGATTATCCAGAATTATCTGAACGTATTATCGAAGAATTAGGAAAAAATCAAGAAGAATTACATCAACGTCGCCAAGAATTAAAGGAAAAAGGCTTATTAAAAGCCGAAGAAGAAGATACTAATATTGTTGATTGGGTTCGCCATCGTCTGCAATCTATTTTGACTTTATAAAAGTGAACAGTTACCAGTTACCAGTGACCGATAACTGACTCTACAATCACTTATTTTCCTCAAACTTAGGTTAATTATTGGTTAATTACGCATGAACCACTTCATTTTTAGGATTAACTAACCGTAAGAGTTTTTGCTTGATTTGTCTATCCACTAATTCCCATTTTAGTTTGGTGTAGTCGCTATTATCGTTACCACCAGCAAAAAATCCCATAGAAATCTCAAACCCTCCAGCCATTTCTCGGCCACCTCCATAGTAACGACCTTGAGGATTTTTCCCTAACGCTTCTTTGAGAAATTCATCGGGGTCAAGGGTTAATTTATTAGTTCGTAAGGAACCGATTACCACTTCAACTTCATGGGTTTCATCATGAATAATGCCGTAAACTACCGCCGTGTGTATATTTTCTTCTGTTACCAAGAAGTCGGCCGCTTGGGGAATAGCGTCTCGATCTTCGTAACGCAAATAACCGACACCGGCAATAGAAAAGTTATTTTTAATCAGGCGATTTTTTAGCGATCGCTCGATGACATCCATAACATGACGCGATCGCGCTGACTGTAGGACAGCGTTGAGTAATTGGGGATCGTAAACACGACATAAATAAGCGGCCGCCAGCAAGTCTTCTTCTTGGGCCTGTCGTAACCCATTGGTGTCAGAACGAAGACCGTGCATTAAGGCCGTAGCACATTTTACATGAGTGGTATTATTACTGTTGAAATCTAATAATCCCGCTTGTATATATTGGGTGAGCATAGTGGCCGTTGCTCGAATTTTGGGCCTTAGGTCAATAAATTCCCCTTGGATGTTCCCTTGTTGACTATGATGGTCAATAATAATCACAATGGGAATTTTTTCTTGTTTAACATAAGGCATGAGTTGACTGGTGTTACCCTGAGAGTCTACTAACACGCATCCTTGATAAATGGAGAGATCCTGATCCTTGAGGGTGTTGGTACTCCACCGCGTTGCTGGTAGACCAGTCAGTCTAACTAGGGCAATATTTTCCTGGTGAGATAGAGTACCTGCATAGACGATATCACATTCTATCTCGTAGGGTTCGGCAATTAACTGATAAGCCCAAGCACTGGAAAGAGCATCCGGATCAGGAAAATCCTGAATGACCACAATATGACGTTCACCACGATGATTTTCTAGGGTTTGCTGAAGTTTTTGCGCTAACTTTCCTATGGACAGATATTGACTCCCTGTGTCTCTTTCTAATGCCGTATCTGCCCCCATATTACCTTCTGTTTGACCTAAAGTCGATGGTAACTGATTTTGTTCGTTGTTGTTACCGGTGGGGGTAAGTAAGGATGATTTCATCTGTTCGGGTTGGGCTAGGGTATGATCTTAAGGGATTGATTGAGATAACTTGCGGTTAAGGTTTATTACTTTTTTGAACTTTTTTTTGAACTTTTTTGCTCATTTTTAGGAATCTGCTATCTTGATGAAGTGCAAAGGCCATCAGCAAAGGCCAACCGTATATCTGACTACCTTATCAGCTTCTTTACTTATTATCATTCTAGCTGATTTTTCACCACAATTCAAGGGAATTGGTGAAACAGTGATTCAGCAGAAAATCATCAGAAAATCTTAAGACTTTAACGGTGTTCAATATCTTCTTGAGATTCTAAAATAGAAGCGATTTCAATGGAACTTAAACCATGTTGTTTGAGATAGGTTTTTGACCATTCGAGCCGCTTTTTATTGAAGGATAAACAGTCTGTCAAAATAGCATATAAACTTTGAACTTGTCCGAGAGGCTTGGCATATTCTTTAATATTTCCGTATAGAAGAATCAGCAAATTAGCAGCATCGGATAAAGCTAAATTTTCGACTTTATCTTTAAGGACAGTTTGAGCAATTTTTGATGGTTCTGAACCATTAGCAAGAAAAAAGCTACTTAATGGCCAATCTAAAATACTTTTTTTAAATTGATTGACTTGTGAGTTACTAATGGTTCTTGCGGAGGTACTTAATCGGGTAATATAACTTAAGTCATGAATCCATTGATTATGGATTTCTAGAAAACGCTCTTGAGATTTACCTCTTGCTCCTACACTATTGGCAATATTACATTTAACGCGATAGTTTCGGTACATTCCATCACAACAAACATTGACTAATGCACGGAAGACCATCAAACATTTTTCAGAGGTTCCCCATTGTGCTTTAGGATAATCCCAATACATCACTTCCTGAGAATCAAAATCGAGTTTACTATTCTCTAGAAATACCATAGAAGATGTAGCATCTTTTAATTTTTGGTACCCATTTAAGAGATGGTTTTTCAGCAATTCTAAGGGGGAAAAATGCTCCAATGATTCTAAGGAATTATTACTGTCTGTGAGTTTTGATTTTAATTTAATATAATTTTGTTTACGATATTGAAACTCAGCTAATCCTATCACCTCTCTTAATCCTAATTTATCTACAATTTTAACCGCTTTTTTGTAAGTAGGTTGATTATCATCAAAATCAAGGGAAAGTAATACTTTTTGTAAACGGACAAAACTTTGGGATTTAGTTTCTTGGTTACTTTGAATATGGTTCCAATTCACACAATAAAAAGAGGAAATTCTTAATAATGTAGCTAATTCTAAATTCTTCTTTAAAAGCATTTGATTGACAATTTTTAAGGCAATAACACTATATTTTTCTTCATTTTCAAGATCACTAATTACTGATTGTTCATTAGGTTTTGGTAGGCTCTGGGTTGTTATAAAAGAACAACTAGGAGAATTCTCTAGCCTATCTTCAGACATTAAATTATCAGAAGATGAGTTTTGAGAAGTAGGTTCACTTTGCTGAGAAGGTTGAGCTTGAATAAGTGGGGTTTTAATGGCTCCAACAATTAAAAATCCTAATAGTTTAATTACCTGTTTTAAGTTCTCTTCTTCTCCTTTTTGATAAACACGATTTAAGGTGTAAAATTGTAAAATTTCACAAGCAGTAGCAGCAATAATTCTAGCATGAGAAACATGGGTTTTATTACTTTTTAATTCAACAATAATATCATTTAACAGTTGAGGAAAGTTTTTAATATCTGATAAGAGATCAGGATTTAATGTATGAGTCTTATCATAATCATCACTATTTTTTGCTTTCTGTTGAACTGCTTTTAAAAACTTATCTAAAAGAATTTTATTGGATGAAGAAGAAACTGACTGTGACATACAATTAATCCTAAACTATTTATTCTATTTATTACAAACAGGTAGTCAAAGCATCCGAAAGCTTCTATCATAGAGATTTCGTCAACCCCTTAAGATGTAGATGCAACCTAGAGATACTCAACCCCTGTTTACCCTAGTCTTAACATACCCAGTTCACACCGCAAACTCTCTATCTCACCCAATTTTTCTCATAAACCAATGAAAATTTCTCCTAATTAAAGTAAAAATGAGTATGATTTAGTTGTTGTGTACTTATGCGCTGGTTAATTAAAAAAGTTATTTCTTTTCTTTCGGTATATTATGCTCATATGTTAGAGTATCGAGCAGAAATCTTTTTTTGGATGCTTTCTGGTTCTTTACCAATTATTTTAATGGGAGTGTGGATAAAAGCTGCTCAAGGGGGGAATTTTGCTTTAAGTTCTGTCGAATTTGCTCGTTATTTTTTCTGTGTTTTTCAAGTTCGTCAATTTACGAATGTTTGGGTTATTTGGGATTTTGAAAAAGAAGTAATTGAAGGAAAATTATCTTTTAAATTATTATATCCAGTTGATCCAGCTTGGTATCATGTAGCTAGGCATATTGCTGAAAAAATGACTCGCTTTCCTATTGCTATTTTGATTACTTTATTATTTTTTTACTTGTATCCTGAAGCAGTTTGGATACCTACACTAATGAATGTCATATTAGGATTAATGGCTATTGTTTTATCTTTTACATTAAGGTTTATTATACAATATACTTTAGCCATGTTTTGTTTTTGGATAGAAAGAGCAAGTTCTATTCAACAATTCTGGTTTTTATTTGATATATTTTTATCAGGAATAACTGCTCCTTTAGATGTATTTCCTTCTTTCGTTCGTCATCTAGTTTTATTAACACCTTTTCCTTACACTGTCTATTTTCCAGCGTCTTTATTTATTAACAATTCTTTAAATATTTTTCTCAGTTTTTTTATTATGTTAACCTGGATTATAATATTTTTTGTACTCAATCGTTGGTTATGGAAAAAAGGATTAAAACAGTATTCAGGAATGGGAGCATAAACAATCATACATTGAAACGATTACAAGAAACTTTATCTAATAAACACGCTAAAAATAGAAAATAATGAAGAAATTTATAGCGATTTTATTCATAACCTGCTTGCTAACATTACTGATGTTTAATTTTCCTAGTGTCAGTAATAATTCTCCAGAAATACTTTGGGATACTTGGGGAGTTCCTCATATTTATGCCCAAAATAATACCAGTCTATTTAAAGCATTTGGATGGTCACAAACAAAAAGTCATGGTAATTTACTATTAAAATTATATGGACAAGCAAGGGGAAAAGCAGCAGAATATTGGGGTATTAATTATCTAGAGTCTGATCAATATGTCAGAACAATGGGTATTCCCAAAAGAGCGCAACAGTGGTATCAAGAACAAACTCCAGAAATGCAACAATATTTAGATAGTTTTGCTCAGGGAATTAATGATTATGTTAAACAACATCCCGATGAAATAGCAGAAGATTTAAAGGTCGTTTTGCCCATCACAGGAACCGATATTTTAGCCCATTTTCAACGGGTTATTTATTTCCATTTTTTAATCAATCCCAGAAATCTAAAAGCTTTAAAAAATCTCCCATCCCAAGCTGGTTCAAATGCTTGGGTAATTGCCCCTCAAAAATCCTTAAATAATCATTCAATTTTATTAGCCAATCCCCATTTACCCTGGTCAGATTTCTATCTTTGGTACGAAGCACAATTAATTGCTCCTGGAATCAATTTATATGGTGCAACGCTCGTAGGAATGCCTGTTTTAGCGATTGGTTTTAACGATAATTTAGGCTGGACTTTTACCATTAATCCCATCGATGGAGCGGATATTTACCAATTAAAGTTACAAGAAGAAAATTATTTATTTGATGGGAAATTACAACCCCTAAAACAAGACATTGAAACCATCAAAATTCGGCAATCCAGTGGAAGCTTTACAGAGTTACAAATGGGAGTTAAACAATCGATTCATGGTGTGATCATTGAACAACAAAAAGACATTGGTTATGCTTTAAGAGTAGCAGGATTAGATCGCCCCGGAAGTTTAGAACAATTATGGCAGATGGGACGGGGCCAAAACTTAACCGAATTTCAAACAATTTTAAAACAATTACAACTCCCCTTGTTTAATATCCTTTATGCCGATAAAGACAAAAATATTATGTATCTTTTTAATGGATTAATTCCTATTCGGTCTCAAGGAAATTGGGAAAATTGGGGTGGAATTATTGTCGGAGATACCTCAGAAACCTTATGGAAAGATTATCATCCTTATGAACAATTACCCCGTATTGTTAATCCGAAAAGTGCTTGGTTACAAAATACCAACGATCCCCCTTGGACTAGCACCAATCCTCCTAATTTAAAAGCAGAAGATTTCCCCTCCTATTTTGCTCCCAAATATTTAGGAGAGGTAAGAGATATTTTGCGATCGCAGCGTTCGATTCAATTATTAACTGAGTCCGATCAACTCAGTTTAGACGAGGTAATTAATAAAAAATTCTCATCCAAATTATTGATCACCGATCGCCTTTTAGATATCCTTATTTCTACCAGCAAAGCATTAGCCAACCCCATCGGTATCGAAGCAGCAGAAGTCCTGGAAAAATGGGATCGTCAAACCAACCCCGACAGTCGTGGTGCTGTATTATTTATGTTATGGGCCACTACCCTAGAATCCAAAGGACTATTTTCCAAACCCTGGAACCCCGAAACCCCCCTCAATACCCCCACAGGGTTAGCTGATATTAATACCGCAGTAGCTGTCTTAGAAGGGATTGCTGCACAAGTACAATTATTATACGGTTCCTTAGATATTCCTTGGGGAGAAGTAGTCAGAATGCGCGTAGGAGACCAAGATATACCCGCTAGGGGTGGACCTGGAGAATTAGGGAGTTTTCAGGTATTAGGGATACAAGCAACCCAAGACAAGAAATTTCAAGTGATTTTTGGAGACAGTTTCATGATGGCCGTAGAATTTTCTGACCCCATTCAAGCACAAGGGTTAACGGTGTATGGTAATGCGACGCAACCCAACTCACCCCACAGAGGAGATCAACTATCCCTATACGGACAAGGAAAAATGCGTCCTCTTTGGCGCGATCGCACCACGATTCAACAGCACCTAGAATTAAAAGAAACCCTCTAAAGTGCTACAGTGTTCACAACTTATACATAAAGTTATACATTGCGCTAACACCGCATTGCTTGATCCTGGGATTCAATTGAAGAACAAATAAATTTAACACATTGAGTTGGGATCATGAGTCAAATTATCAAGCATTTATCTAAGTATTTACTCCCTGTAGCCGTCACGGGAGTCACCACTATTGGTGTTAATATTCTTGTCGCTGCTCAAGTTTCTGCTCAAATCTCTCTAGTTCCTCAAGAAGAAGGGGAAATTTTCCTAAATAATGCTCCAGGAACCTTTAACGGTGGTGATTTTAGCTGTTTACCGGCCTTAGCTGGCGATGTCAATAATTGTATTGATCTGAGTGATTCCACCAGTGGACTTATTTCTTCGGTTGTTAGTCTCTTAGATGACACTACTGGTGAACAAAGTCGTCTTTTTGTAGATAACTTAATGACCCAGAGTACTTATAACGGGGGTGCGATCTCCTTTGCAGCAGGAGATGCGGGAACCAATCCCGAGGGATTTTGGTTTCGTCCCTCAGAAGTCAATGAAGAAAACGGACAATTAGAAGTAGGAACTTTCCGATTCGACTTTGCTCAAGTTATTCCTGAACTAACGATTTTCTACTTTGACACAGAAAGAGGCAATAATACCGGTGTTCCCACCAATGATAGTTTAAACTTCGCTGATGCAACCGTATTACAAACCAACGGAACCCTCATATCTGGGGACAACCCTATCCTAGCAGGAGAAGACAGCAACATTAGTTTCCAAGTTTGGCAAAATGTTAACTTTATTACTCTCAAGTTAGGCTTCGATAATCCTAACGGAAGTAGAACCGGTGACGGTGTTGATTTCCAAATTGTCGATTCAACCGATGATACATCACCTCAAGGTGGTGAACCCGTACCTGAACCCTTAACCATCTTAGGCTCTGCAGCTGCGGTGGGTTTTGGCGGTTTATTTAAGAAAAAATTAGCTAAATCCTCCAAGAAAAAGAATCAATCTTAGGTTTCCCTCCTCTGCTTCCTCCGCTTCCTCTGCTTGACTAAAGGTTTGATCAACAGGTTTTGAGCAGAGCCGTGGCGAAACCTTGTATAAACGAGAATAAACAGGAATGCCCTATCGTGAGTTAGGGAGGTTCCCCGCACAAAGTTTAGCGACGTGCGTGGGAGGATGTCACTTAAGCTTATCCAAACGTTAAGTAAGTGTGGGGAGTGTGGGAGGTGTGGAAAGAGTCGGGTGTGGTCAAAACCAGTTGTTCTTTCCTTTAGTCGAGCAGAGGCAGCAGAGGAAGGGAAGAGGCAGAGGGGGTTTTTCTCGAAAATTCTTCCCCTGCCATCGGAAGCACCCCCTGCACCCTCTGCTCACGAAAAACAGATCACCAACCATTTTTGAGCGCACCAGAAAGAGTCCCCAGTTGAATTGACTCTACGCTTTTTTGTGCAGACGCAAAAAACCATGTTATAATAACAAAGGTGTATGGCGAGCGTAGCCAAGTGGTTAAGGCAGCGGATTGTGGTTCCGCCATTCGTGGGTTCGAGTCCCATCGTTCGCCCTTCGTCCAGTCTTTCTTCGGTAATGATTCAAGAATAAGACTTAATTTTGTCCACTTTAGCTATCTTGTTAGCAACTTCCTTTAATACTTGTAAACTCTTCAAAGAACTAAGAATTAAATGTATGGAATTTGACGGATTTTTCAGCATTTGACGGGCTAGAATTGAATACTGTAGGCTTCCATCTTCTCTAAAAGCTTCCCTTAAGTCAGGTAAATCTTGCTGACAACTATCACTAATGACCCGAATCATAGCCACAGGAATGCCTAACTTCTGACTCCAATGCAAGAGCGCGTACCCCTCCATATCAACCACATCAGCTTGATATTTCTTTCCTAATAACAGCTTTTCTTGAGCAGAACAAATAACACGATCGCTGGTTATTCCTTTTCCTAAAAAAGTCCTCTTTCCTAACTGCTGAAATAGGGTATCAGTCAAAAATTGGTCACACTGCCCCTTACTTTCCTGACTATTATCCATTAAAGCACACTCTCGGCACAAAATCACATCCCCCACAGAATAATTTGGGGACAGACTTCCCCCTAACCCGATCAGAATTAATCCTTGGGGTAATTGATGAAGAAAGTCTGGAGTTTGTTGCCATTGTTCCAGAAAGTTGCTCAAAGGTTTAATTCCCGCAGGAATAGCTATAATTTTGAGCTTTGATTGATTTTTAGCGATTAATTTACATACTGCTTTATATTCCATCCCTTGAGGTACTACAAGGGTATCAAAACCAGGGGTTTGCGGATTAGAGTTATAATAGGAGTGTGTTCTAGATAACATTGGTGATTCTTGCTAATATTTCCTATTTGAAAAATGATAAAAATGGTATATAACAAGTAAAGGTACTTATTGAAAATTAATGCTAATTGGGCATATTACATAAAGATAGCTCAACCATACCTTAAACCTAAAGCTAGTTGTTTACCCAAATTAGTTCTCATCGCCTTTAATGGATTGAATCGATTATTTTTTAGTTTAATTTCTCATAATTTATTGTTCCCACCCTTTTTACTATGACAAACTCTATCATTCTCCAGGTTAATCAACTTATTAAGCAATTTACTAATCATCAGGTTCGTGCAGTCGATCAGGTTAGCTTTCAATTAGCCCAAGGAGAAATTTTGGGGTTATTGGGACCGTCTGGTTGTGGCAAAACCACTCTATTACGGATGATTGCTGGGTTTGAGCAACCCTCAACTGGAACTATAGAACTAGGAAACCATCTGGTTGCTAGTTCTTCTCAGTTACTTCCCCCTGAACAGCGCAATACAGGAATGGTTTTTCAAGATTATGCCCTGTTTCCCCATTTAAACATCGCTGATAATATTGCTTTTGGCTTAAATAAGAAACAATTAAGCAAAAAAGAGATAAAAAATCGTATTGCCGAAGTATTAACCCTAGTGGGACTCGAAGGCCTAGAAAAACGCTATCCTCATCAACTCTCAGGGGGACAACAACAACGGGTAGCCTTAGCTAGAGCATTAGCCCCTCAACCAGCGTTGATTTTACTCGATGAACCCCTCAGTAACCTGGATGTACAGGTTCGCATTAGACTGCGCCATGAAATTCGTCATATTCTCAAAGCAACAGGCATAACGGCTATTTTTGTCACCCACGACCAAGAAGAAGCCTTAGCCATTTCCGATAAAATTGCGGTCATGTCTTGTGGAAAAATCGAACAACTGGGAACCCCTGAAGCTATTTATACTTGTCCTGCGTCTCGGTTTGTAGCTGAATTTGTCACCCAGGCTAATTTTATCCCTGCCAAACGACAAGGAAAACTCTGGACGACAGAAATAGGACAATGGGAACTCTCTTCCTCTTCAGAAGCCGTTCCTGAAGGAGACTTGATGGTGAGACAAGAAGATATTAGGTTAAAACCCGATGACACAGCCAAAGTGGTGATCTGCGATCGCCAATTTTTAGGGAGGGAATACCGCTATTGTTTACTTACTCCTTCTGGTGGTCAAATTCATGCAAGAACGACCTTACAGACTCAATTACCTATTGGAACTAAAGTTCAATTAGCGATCACGTCTCAGTCTGCTCAAGTGTTTCCGGTTGCTTCGTCTAGATAGCAAAAATTGGCATCAAAATGGTAAATGCTCAACAACTATGGTGACGTGATCAGCTTTAAATTGATGTAAAGACGTTTCAGGAAACGCCTCTAGAAAAATTGACATTAATATTAATCAATTTTATGTTCAATTACCAAAGTTGAACCCGTCCATGCGCCGGTTGCGTCGTAATTACGGATTAATCTTTGACGTTCTTTTTCATTAACTAACCAACCCACTTCTAATACAAAATTCTCGAATTAAAGTAATACTTGAAAACTCATTTTGACGATCATAGAGTAACACACAACGTAAACGGTGATCGCCTTTAATAAAGCCAAATTCTGACCCAAACTCAGCGAAAGGTGCTAATTGAAATGCTCCCATAGAGAAAGTTCCCGTCTCAAAGAAAATAAGTAGATTGGGTTAAGCAAAAAGCACAGGGATGCAAGTGAAGTTAATCTACATATAACTTTTTTACTGGAAATTAGTATAATGTACATAAATTTGTACATCAAAGTAAAGTGAAATAATCAACATCATGTTTAGTTATGAAATAACATCACCAACTGAAGCTAGAAATGGCCTATTTAAGTTATTAGAGAAAGTAGCAGAAGATCATCAAGTATTCATTATTAATCGTCGTAATGGAGAAAATGTAGCTTTAATTGCGGAATCTGATTTGAGGAGTTTAGTAGAAACTGTTTATTTATTGCGATC
>JASJDD010000058.1 GCA_030065735.1 Crocosphaera sp. | reverse complement strand
GTTGAAACTTGACAACTAAAGTTAAGACTTGTTTCATCGACCTTAAAAATTCACAGACGTAAGTTTAGCATAATATCGTGTGCAAAGCACGTTTGTTTATTGGTCGCAATTCCTCCCACGAACTTCGTGCCTTGTTCGGGGCTTCCTTGCGACATTTCGGTGAAGTCAGAAGTCAGAAGTCAGAAGTTCCTCACTACGCTCCGGCGCTATCGCACAGAAGTTCCTCACTACGCTCCGGCGCTATCGCACAGAAGTTCCTCACTGCGTTCCGGCGCTATCGCACAGAAGTTTCGTGTTATATGATAATAAAGGATTATTGATCAGGGAGGTGAATCAATGGGAGAATTTTTTGAAAATGTGGCACGCTACCCCCGTTATCTTATTAGCTTCACTTTGGGGGTGTTTTTAGCCTTTTTTGACTGGATTAAACCATTATTTAAAAATCCTGTCAGTGCGATCGCCGTTGGAGGCATTGGCATTGGGGTCTTTTCTCTCCTTTATTTCACGTTAAAGGCCATGTTAGGCTTATCGACAGTTTAGAAGAACTGTTCTAGGGGTTTAACACCATTAAACCCACTAAAATTGACAACTGAAAAACTGATAACTGAAAAAAATGAGTCGCACCTATCAAACCACAGGCATAATATTGAAAGGGATGCCGTTTCAAGAAGCTGATCGCTTAGTGACTCTTTTATCTCCTGACTATGGGTTAATTCGGGCGATTGTACCCGGTGCGAGGAAACAAAAATCACGGTTGAGGGGACGGTGTGAATTATTTGTCATCAATGAGTTACTCATTGCTAAAGGGCGATCGCTTGATAAAATTACCCAGGCTAACACCCTCGAATCTTATCCAGGGTTAAGTAAAGATTTAGGAAAGCTTGCATCTGCCCAATATTTAGCAGAATTGGTGTTGAATTTGGCCTTAGATGATCAACCTCAAATAGAACTGTATGAACTCTTAAATGAGCATTTACGACGGTTAGAAAAGATGTCCACTGCCGAGAGTTTATATGGATATTTAGCCCAAGCTGTGTTTCATTTATTGGCGATCGCAGGGATTGGTCCCCAAGTTCATCGGTGTTGCGTTACACAAGAAGAATTAAACCCTAATTTTAATGATCCTAACTGGTGTATTGGCTTTAGTTTTGATGCAGGAGGATTAATTAATTTGGGCATTAAAGATAAACAAAAAAATAAGTCTAATCCTCTAGTTTTACCGATTATTAATCATAAAATAAAAGCCCCAGAATTGATTTTATTGCAGCACTTAAATCAATCATCTTTACCCCATCCAGGTAAAATTTTACCTGCGAGTATTCTAGATAGCAATTTTATAGTTCCTTGGCTAGAAGTGGAACATTTATTAAGAAATTATGCTCAATATCATTTAGGTCGTTCTTTTCGTTCTGTTACTCTTATTGATAACTTGTGGGAAGCCGAATTTTAGGCTAAGGTAAGCAGAAATAGGACGAGAAATCAGTGTAAGATATAAAAACTATGTAAAAAAGTTCCATAAAATTATGTCTGACACACCTTATCGCCAGCTAGTTAACAAGACAAAGCAGCTCATAGCAAAAAGCAAAATTTTGACGAGAATAGCCGTTAGCTTTTATTTTCATTCTCGGCACCTGTTAAAATATCGTCTTTCCGATACATCGACAATGCACAAAAATGGAGAAGAATTAATTATTAGTTTAGTGGCCGATAAAATTGATTGTTTTGTAGATGTAGGAGCTAACGTGGGGAGATGGACTAATATGTTGAAAAAATACTTAAAGGCTCCGGTTAGAGGTGTTTTGTATGAACCGAGTCCTACCGTATTTATCACCCTAAATCAAAACATAAAAAATCATGAAAAGCTAATTTTTAGACAAGTTGCCGTGGGAGAAAAAGACGGGAAAGCAATTTTACATGAGAATCCAAAATCACCCAGTTTAGGTTCCCTTGTTTATTCTAAAGGCTCAACAGAATACACAGAAGTAGAGTTGATTTTTCTAGACACAGACATAGTTAATCTTGGTATTGAAAAGGTAGATTTTCTTAAAATTGATACAGAAGGATATGATTTTCAAGTTATCAAAGGAGCTGCTCAGTTACTAAAAAAACAAGCCATTGGATTGATTCAATTTGAGTATAGTCATGATTGGATTCCAGCAAGTAGTACATTGAAGGCTGCCATGAATTATTTAGAGTCTTTTGGTTATGAGGTTTTATTGCTGAAGTCCGATGGTCTGTATACTCTCAATTATAGTTGGTATGGAGAATATTTTCAATATTCCAATTTTTTAGCAATTTCTCCTCAATGGCAATGGATTAAAGAACATTTATATCGGGGATTAATCTAGCATTAAAATAATTACAGTTGAGAGAAGGCAGAAACCACTGTGACAGAACCCAAAAGCTACAAAGATACCGTAAACTTACCCAAGACTGATTTCAGTATGCGGGCCAATGCGGTGAAGCGAGAACCCGAATTACAGAAATTTTGGGCAGATAACCAAATTTATGAAAAATTATCCCAAGAAAACCCTGAAGATGTCTTTGTTCTTCATGATGGTCCACCCTACGCCAATGGTTCCCTGCACATGGGCCACGCGTTAAATAAAACCCTCAAAGATATTATTAATAAATATAAACTACTGCGAGGTCATAAAGTTCGTTATGTTCCGGGTTGGGACTGTCATGGACTTCCCATCGAACTCAAAGTATTACAAAGTATGAAGTCCAAAGAGAGGGAGGGTCTAACCCCTCTTAAATTACGCCGCAAAGCCCGTGATTTTGCCCTTAAAACCCAAGAAGAACAGGCAAAAGGTTTCAAACGGTTCGGGGTGTGGGGAGACTGGGAAAATCCCTATTTAACCCTAACACCTGAGTATGAAGCAGCGCAAATTGGGGTCTTTGGGGAAATGGCCTTAAAAGGGTATATTTATCGGGGACTCAAACCGGTTCATTGGAGTCCTAGTTCTCAAACTGCGTTAGCTGAAGCTGAATTAGAATATCCTGAAGGTCATACTTCTCGCAGTATTTTTGCTGCTTTTCCTATCATTAAAGCTTCAAAAGATACAGAAGAAATTTTACAAGCTTTCTTAAATAATTTGGGAGTTGCTATCTGGACGACTACCCCTTGGACCCTTCCTGGAAATTTAGCGGTTGCCCTTAATCCTGATCTCAACTATGCTGTGGTGGAACAGAGTTCTGATGTTTGTAAATATCGGTATTTAATTGTGGCTGCTGATTTAGTTGAGCGATTATCAACTACCTTTGAAACAGAGTTGACGGTAAAAGAAACGATTCCAGGAAAAGCTTTAGAACATACCATTTATCGTCATCCTTTATTCGATAGAGAAAGTGAAATTTTGATCGGAGGTGACTATGTTACCACTGAGTCAGGAACTGGGTTAGTTCATACTGCACCGGGTCATGGACAAGAAGACTATATGGTGGGACAACGGTATGGGTTAGGAGTTTTGTCTCCTGTGGATGCTAAAGGCAATTTTACGGAAGAAGCCCAACAATTTGCAGGATTAAATGTTCTAAAAGATGCCAACGAAGTCATTATCAATGAGTTGCAAGAAAAAGGTTCATTATTAAAAGAAGAACCCTATCAACATAAATATCCTTATGATTGGCGTACTAAAAAACCGACTATTTTTCGTGCTACAGAACAATGGTTTGCTTCAGTTGAAGGGTTCCGAGAAGCTGCTTTAACGGCGATTAAAACAGTACAATGGATTCCAGCACAAGGAGAGAATAGAATCATTCCAATGGTCAGCGATCGCTCAGATTGGTGTATTTCTCGTCAACGGAGTTGGGGTTTACCGATTCCAGTTTTTTACAATGAAGAAACCAACGAACCTTTACTAACAGAAGAAAGTATCAAATATATTCAGAAAATTTTTGCTAAAAAAGGTTCTGATGCTTGGTGGGAAATGTCTGTAGAAGAATTATTACCTGATAAATATAAAGCAGAGGCCCACAAGTATCGCAAAGGAACTGATACAATGGATGTATGGTTTGATTCTGGATCTTCTTGGTCTTCAGTAGCAAAGCAAAGACCAGAATTAAAGTATCCTGCTGATATTTATTTAGAAGGAAGTGATCAACATCGAGGTTGGTTCCAGTCTAGTTTGTTAACCAGTGTGGCGGTAAATGGAATTGCACCTTATAAGACAGTATTGACTCATGGTTTTGTCTTAGATGAAAAAGGACACAAGATGAGTAAATCATTAGGAAATATTGTTGATCCAAATGTTGTGATTAATGGAGGAAAAAATCAAAAACAAGAGCCTGCTTATGGTGCCGATGTGTTAAGGTTATGGGTGTCATCGGTGGATTATTCTTCAGATGTTCCTGTGGGAAAAACCATCCTTAAACAGTTATCTGATATCTATCGTAAGATTCGTAATACAGCCAGATTTTTATTGGGTAACTTACATGATTTTGCTCCCAAGCAACATACAGTTAACTATGAAGAATTACCCGAATTAGATCGTTATATGTTGCATCGTATCACTGAAGTTTTTACAGAGATAACTGATGCGTTTGAAACCTATCAATTCTTCCGTTTCTTCCAAACGGTACAAAATTTCTGTGTCGTGGATTTATCGAATTTCTATCTAGATATTGCTAAAGATAGACTCTATATTTCTTATCCTGACTCTATCCGTCGTCGTAGTTGTCAAACCGTATTAGCTGTTGCTATTGAAAATTTAGCTAAAGCTATTGCCCCTGTATTATGTCACATGGCCGAAGACATCTGGCAATTCTTACCCTACGAAACCCCTTATAAATCCGTTTTTGAGGCAGGATGGGTGAAAACGTCAAAACAGTGGGAAAACCCAGAATTAGGGGCTTCCTGGGCAAAAATTCGGGCAATCAGGAATGAAATTAATAACGCCCTAGAATTAGCCCGACAAGAGAAAGCGATCGGTTCATCTTTAGATGCAAAAGTGTTACTTTATCTCCCAGATCAAGACTTAAGACAACAACTAGAAAAATTCAATCCTACTGATAGTTTAACAGGAAATCAAGTGGATGAATTACGCTATTTTGTCTTAGCGTCTCAAGTGGAATTAGTTGATAGTTTAGACAGCATTAAAAAAGCAGACTATCAAAGTGAGTCCGACTTAGTTTCTGTGGGGGTGATTAAAGCAGAAGGAAAGAAATGCGATCGCTGTTGGAACTATTCTACAAAAGTAGGAGAATTTACAGATGATCCGACAATTTGTGAAAGGTGTAATGCTGCTTTAGTGGGTGAATTTTAGGAAGTTTAAAGGTGCGTTAATAGCGCACCTTATATTTAGTTAGATTTTATGACAATAATAACTCCATCTTTAAAATTTATTGATCTATTTGCCGGTATTGGTGGGTTTCGATTGGCCTTTGAACCAGTAGGATATCAATGCGTCTATTCTTGTGAAATTAATGAAGCTTGTCAAAAAGTTTATTATAATAATTTTGGGAAAGTTCCTGATACAGATGTTGCCAAAATAAGTCCTAATAATCTACCAAATTTTGATGTTTTAACCGCAGGTTTTCCTTGTCAACCTTTTAGTATTTCTGGCAAAAAACAAGGATTTAAAGACACTAGAGGCACTTTATTTTTCCATATTTGTGAAATCATAGAAGTTAAAGAACCACCTGTTATTATCTTAGAAAATGTCAAACATTTAATTCATCATCAAAGATGTCAGATTATTATCAATGGAACTCTTCCTACTTTAAAATATTATTTAAGATTAATCACATCTATTGAAAAGTTTTTAGACAATTACTCAAAATTAATTGAACTTGATCAAGAATTACAAGCCATCCACAAAATAAAATGGAATGAAATTTTATCCAAATTAAATACATGAAATAGTAAACTTATAAAAATTATCCCTTCACCCCACGCTTATTTCTAAACAGTGTAATACTGCTTTATTTGGCGAATTTTAGGAATGTTTAAGGTGCGCTATGAACGCACCTTATCACTGCTATTTCCACACACCTCTATACTTTTGATTCTAAAGTCACCACGATTTTTAGATCATATAAGTCTTCAAAAACCACTTTTTTATAATCTAAATTCCATAATTCTAAAGCACAATCATCTTGAGAATTAGAGGGAATTAAATGTAAATGGAGCTTTTTATATTCTTTATCGTATTTACAATGAATTGCTTTGATTGCTCCAACTTGTCGTCTATCTAAAGCAACAGCAATTCGTAAAATGGCACTTAATTGTTTGATTTGTTTACGATAGTTATCGGGTAATTTACTATAAGCATCATGTTTTTTCTTGGGGGTGCTTTTACGGTGATAACGAGCAATATTAGCAATGGTTTCGATTTCGATTTCTGTAAACCCTAATAATTCTGCATTACGAATCAAATAGTAAGAGTGTTTATGATGGGCTGAATGACTAATATAAAGACCACAATTATGTAAAATAGCTGCTGACCATAATAATTCCTGTTCTGTTTTTCCCCAGTTATGAAGAATACCCAATAGTTGCTCAAATAAACTAACCGCAAAAGTCGCAACGCGTTCTGCATAACCGAGATCAACTTGATATTTTCGAGCAATTTTATACACACTTCTTTGACGAACTTCCGTTTGAAAACTGAGTCGATTTTCAATTAATCCGTGGGTTAACATCCAATCAACAATCATTCCCTCTCGTAAAGCCCTTTCACAAATCGTAATTGTCTCCAGGTCTAACATGGTCATAGCTTCTAATAAAATGACCCCACCGGCGACAATAATCTCAGCCCGTTTTTCCGACATTCCTGATATCTCAACCCGTTCTTCGTAGGTCAAAGAAACAAATTGTTTGACCATATTTGTGAGGTCTTTACGACTCATTTGATACCCTTGTAAGGGACTAGGAAGTTCCCCCAAGGTTTGCATTGCATGGATAGTCACTAAGGTTTCAATGGTTCCTGATGTCCCGACCGCTTGTGGGGTTTCTCCTGGTTTCAGTTTGCGTCTGACTTCATCAATCGGCCGTTCTAACATTCCTCGCACATAAGCCTGTAAATAGGTTAATTCTGTCTCATCGATGGGATCAGTCGTGATAAACTCATTGGTCAGACGAACAGCCCCTACTTTGGTACTGCTTAAAAATCGAGGTTCTTGGGCATCAGCCAGGATAATTTCCGTTGAACCACCCCCAATATCAATGATAACGTGGGGTTTTTCCTGAAAATCCATCCCCGATAACACCCCTAAATAGATGCGACGGGCCTCTTCATACCCCGAAATTAAATTGATGGTGATGCCAATTTCTTCTTGTACTTGCCAGATAAAGTCTAACCCATTGGGAGCTTCTCGGGTAGCACTGGTGGCGGCCGCAATGATATGTTCTACATTAAGACTATCCGCTAAGTCTTTACATCGCCTTAGAGAAGCTAAAGAACGAGCAATGGCCGCTTCGGTTAGGTTACCAGTTTGGGGATCTCGCTCTCCTAAACGGACCGTATCTTTTTCCCGTGAAATAATGGTAAAAGCGGGTAAGGTTTTATCAATTTCCACAATTACCATGTGAATGGAATTGGTTCCAATATCAATCGCTGCTAAGGTACAAGTTTGCTCAGAAACTCTCTTTTCTGATGGAAGGTTGCTGTTAGGCATTATTAAGGTTAGGGACTCTAGAATAAGTGTTTCTGCTACATAAAACTGATACAACGCGACACATGATGACACATTGAGGTTTACTTCCTGCTTCAACCAGAACCGTCGGCGGCACTCTGTCCACAGGCTAACACGGTATAGCCTACCGCTTGATTGGCTAATACTTTAGCTGCATTTAAGTCTCTATCTATCTCTAATCCGCACTCACAACGATAAATGCGCTCTGATAGAGATAATTCCTTCTTAATTGAACCGCAGCTAGAGCAAGTTTTAGAACTAGGAAACCATCTGTCAACTATAGTCAATTTTGACCCATAAAGCTTACATTTGTACTCTAGTTGTCTTCTAAATTCATAAAGGCCTAGTTCCGAGATGGCTTTAGCTAACTTGTGATTAGCTAACATCCCTTTAACATTCAGGTCTTCTATGACAATAGATGAGAAATTTTTGGCTAAATAACTGGTGATTTTATGAAGATAATCTCTCCTTAAATTAGCCACTTTCTCATGTTGAGATGCTAGTTTAATTCTCTGTTTCTGACGATTTTTTGACCCCTTGACTTGACGGCTGAGGTTTCTTTGAAGTCTGCTTAATTTTTTGGCAGCTTTTCTATAGGGTTTTAGGTTGGGAAATACTTCACCATTACTTAAAGTGGCTAAGGTTTTAATTCCTAAATCGACTCCCACTAGGCCAGCTTTTTTGTCAGTGATTAATCTTTCTTGCTCATAAGCAAAAGATATAAACCAATCTTTTCCCACTTTCGTTAAAGTGACTTTTTTAACCTGACAATCCGGGAGAGCTTCATGAGTAGAAACGAAGCCGATAAAGGGTAACTTGATTTTCGTTGACCCTAAAGGTATCCATTTCCCGCAATTATCCAGAGTAAAACTATCATTAATTCCTTTTTTTTTGAACTTAGGATAACCCGTTCCTTTTATTTTAAAGAAACGTTGAAAAGCCTTATCTAAATCCACAAAGGCATATTGATAAACCCTTGAGGATAATTGTGATTGCCACGGATAATCTGGTTTGACATAATTAGTGTAGAACTTTTTAAGTTGATTAGCTGTGGGTTTTAATCCTTGTTGATAGGTGATGCTCCAAGCTTTTAGCCCCCAATTAAAAATCCAACGGCTATAACCTGCGTGGCGAGCCATGATGGTTTTTTGTTGATTATTGAGTTTTAGCTTAGTTCTAAAACCTAATAGCATCTCTTAAAAAGTTTCAGGTAGTTCGATTATAACAGACTCAAGGTGAAGAGTATTTGTGGTGATCGTTTTACCGCATTGTTCCATTTTGTCACGCAAATAAGGGACTAGGGGAATGCTCTCCTCCCTATCTTCCCACCCTTTAATTTCTGTCGGTCAAATAGTGCCATCCATGTCCGATTTGGCTGGTAGGGTTTGGGACTCAGACGTATCGAACACCAGTCGTAATAGGGGGGGCGATAAAAAGGTGGTAGCAATAACCATCAAAACAATAGCCACATCAATTGAAGGGGGTAAAGCCCCAGTGGCGGAGCCTAACCCGGCAAAGACTAACCCCACCTCTCCACGAGGAATCATCCCAGTGCCAATGCCAAGTCGGTTAATTTTTTCATCAGAAAAGGCAAAGAAACCAGCAGACACTTTCCCGACAATGGCCACAATAATCAGAAAACCCGCCACAATTAAGCCTTCTCGATTGGCCGGAACCGAAGGGTTAAGAAAACTGAGATCAGTTTTTGCCCCAATGGAGACAAAAAACACCGTCGAAAATACCACTGAGAGGATTTCAATCGCCTCAATTAAGCGTTTTTGTGCTTTGGTTCCCCCTAAAATTAATCCAGCAGCAAATGCTCCGAGAATCGGCTCTAAGCCAACAATTCCTGCCAGAAAACTGAGGAAAATAAACAGAATAAAGTAACCCATCCCTCGGTTGGGGGATTTTAATTTCTCTAACTGAGTGACAAACCAAGGCCCAAAAAACCGGTTCATTACTACGGCCGCTATCATAAATGCAGCTGCGGTTAAGATTAATCTCACAGCATTACCAACATCAATCTCTCCTGTCTGGACAATACTGATGACCACAGCAAGGATGACAATACCTAAAATATCATCGAGAATGGCTGCCCCTAAAATAATTTGACCTTCTTTGGATTTGAGAACCCCAATATCTTGCATTACCTTGGCTGTAATGCCAATACTGGTGGCTGTTAAAGCGGCTCCTGCAAATAATGAGGGTAAGGTAGGAATGTGAAAAAGATAAGTTAGTCCCAAAAATCCTAAAATAAAGGGCAACGTTACTCCAACAATGGCGACACTGGCGGATTGAAAGCCTACCTTGAGCAATTCTTTTAAGTCAGATTCTAAACCAATGAGAAATAATAAAACCCCAACCCCAAATTCGGCGTATTCTTCTATGATCAGGGGAACAGGTTCCTCAAAAACGGCTTGAACTTGTTCTGGGGTGCTGTTGGCAAGGAACTCAATCAAATGGCTCAAAGAGGGATTAATTTCCCCTCCATCCAATACCACAAGATGTAATCCTGAAACCCCAATTACTACACCTGCAACTAAATTACCAAGCACCGATGGTAAAGCCAGTCTCGCTGCTATTTCTTCAAAAAAACGACTAAATACATAAATCGAAAGACTTACTAAAGCTAGAGAGACAGCTAGGGCTTTTCCATAACTCTCTCCTTCTGTAGCGGTGGCTAACAGCGATGGACTATACCACTGTAAACCATTGTTAATAAGCGATAGGGTTGCTGTCATGGGCTTTCCTAAATATGTTAAACAATTAATTATGATAATAGTTAAGGGTTTAGCCATGCTAAACCCCTATGAGTCTAAAAAACCTAATATTTTCTCGGTTTTCTTATGAGAAGGAAGAAAAGACAATTATTCATTTTCCATTAATTTTTGATAGCGTCCTAAAGCAATTAAGGGGAAATAATGACGATAGAAATGATAGCGGATGTAGAAATGACAAGGAAAACCGGTTCCGGTAAATTCCGATTCTTCCCAGGTTCCTTCTTTGGTTTGAGTCTCTAATAAATAGTTAATTCCTCGTTCAATAGCATCGGTTTCTAAGTGATTTAATGCTTCTCCTGCATCTAATAAACCAATGAGGGACCAAGCGGTTTGGGAAGCGGTACTAACCCCCTTTCCTTTGAGACTGGAATCATTATAACTCCAACAAGTTTCTCCCCAACCTCCGTCATTATTTTGACAGCTTAATAACCAGTTAATTCCTTGTTCTATTTGGGGTCGATGTTTTTCTGGGTTGATAACAGCTAATGCCGATAATACTCCACTGGTTCCATAAATATAATTTACCCCCCAACGACCAAACCAACTTCCATCTTTTTCCTGTTCATTATAGAGATAATTCAGGGCTTTATTGAGGCGAGTTTTTGACATTTCTAGAGCGCAACTTCCTAACATTTCGACTACTCTAGCGGTGACATCGGCGGTGTTAGGATCGATCATCGCTTTTAAGTCACCGTAAGGGACTTCGTTTAACCAAGCTTGATCATTATCTATATCAAAAGCTGCCCACCCTCCTGGTTTACATTGCATGGTTTCTATCCATTGTAAACAACGATTAATGGCTGCTTGTTTGCGAGCTTCATCGGGTAATTTTATCCCATTCAAAGCCATAACAACCACAGCAGAATCATCGATATCGGGATAGAAACGATTGGTGAATTCAAATGCCCATCCACCAGGTTTTCCTCGTTTATTTTTAACCGCCCAATCTCCATATTCGAGACATTGTTTATCTAATAACCATTTTCCAGCTTTTACTAAAGAAAAATGATTTTTCTGCAAACCTGAATCCGTCAAAGCCCGTATGCACCAAGCCGTATCCCATATGGGAGAGACACAAGCTTGTACACGATAGATGTCATTTTCTTCGATAGAAAAGCGATCAATGGCTTCAAAAGCTAGTTGAACAGAGGGATCAGCAACATCATAATTCAAGGTACGAAAAGCTAGTAAAGAATTCAACATCGGAGGCATAATTCCCCCCCAATCTCCTGTCTCTTGTTGATGGTTTAACACCCATCTTTCGGCTGCTTTGAGTCCTTTTTTTCGGAAGGGAACTAAGTCAAATTTTTCAGCAAATTTAAAGACTTTATCTATGCCTAAAAAAATGTCACCCCAATTATTATTTTTAGGCAATTCATACTTGACATTTTCGACACCTTCTGCATATAATTCGTCGAGGTTAAAGACAGGATCAACGGCAAAAACAGGCTTATCATTAAAGACAATAATCAGGGGAACTGTGCTTTCTCTTGCCCAACTTGCCATTTCATAGATAGTAAAGGGAAAACTATCAGGAAATAACATAATCCAGGGTGGAATCGAAGGAATTCCTTTCCAGTCATAACAACCAATTAAAGCAAGATGAAACTTAGTAAAAATACGAGTTTTACTAATACCCCCTTTACTAATAATAAAATCTTTCGCACGAATTAAGGCCGGGTCATCTTGGGGAACCCCTAATAAACGCAGGGCCATATACGCTTCGACAGAGGTACTAATTTCCCCCCCGTCTCCATAGAAGAGTTCCCATCCTCCATGTTCCCGTTGTTGTTGACGTAAATAAGCTTCAACTTTGTGTAAGGGACGGGTGTGGTCCGTTCCCCAGATTTTGTGGACTAACACCGTTTCAGCCGTTAGAGTAATATTAGACTCTAATTCGGCCCACCAGTAGCCTTGAGGATATTGTCGGGATAGTAAATAATTTTGGCTGGCAGTGATAGCATCATTGAGGGATAAAGCGGGTTTTTGAGTTAGTCTATCTCGGGTTTGCATTGCTAATAATTCTGTTACACTCCTTACATATCTTTATAGGTTAGCAAGGAACTGAGAACTTGGGGCAATTTATAGATAAATGATGATATTTATTATTTTTTTGTCTTTATTTTATATCTATAATAGTCTTAGTGTTATTCTGAAATAGAAAGAAATTAACTGAAAATTGTCAAGCTGACTGAATTTTTGTTACTGCTTTTTTAGATAAAAAGACCTTTCGTAAGTTTGTCAGTGAAATTGCTTGGGAAATAGAAGTATGGATCGCACAATCTCCCGATCATCTTATTCATTTTGATGGCGAAAAATTTTTAGGATCTTATTAATTCTTATCAACCATTTGATACTATTTGTTCTGACATAAGCTATTAGTTCAACTAACATGATAAGATAAAAGGTTTAGCTTTTCTATTTTTATTTATTTCTATGAACTCCCTTGATTTAGCTTTTACTCCTGCTTTAGATTTAGCTCAATTAATCCGCGATCGCACCATTTCTCCTCTAGAATTAACCCAACTTTATCTAGAGAGAATCGAAAAATATAACCCTCAACTGGGCAGTTTTTTCTTTGTTGCTGCTGAAACGGCCCTCCAAGAAGCTAAAGAAAAAACCGAACAATTAATGAATACATCAGATCCTAGTATTCTTCCTCCTTTTTTTGGCGTTCCCACTGCTATTAAGGACCTCAACGCAGTGGCAGGGATGCCTTTAAGCTATGGTGTGGCTGTCCTCAAAGACAATATCACCAACTATGATGACGGGGTGACAACGCGCATGAAAGCAGCAGGATTTATCATTTTAGGCAAGACTGCCACCTCCCAACTGGGATCATTTCCTTACACGGAACCTCCAGGCTTTTCTCCTGCCCGTAACCCTTGGCATCTAGATTATACGCCAGGGGGGTCCAGTGGAGGGGCTGCGGCGGCGGTGGCTGCGGGTTTGTGTCCCGTTGCCCAAGGGTCTGATGGTGGGGGTTCCGTTCGCGGTCCGGCGGCTTGTTGTGGGTTGGTGGGTATAAAACCGACAAGGGGAAGGATATCTAATGCGCCGGTGGGAGACTATCAAAGTGGGATTTCTAGTAACGGACCGTTAGCGCGAACGGTAGCTGATGCAGCAGCGTTATTAGATGTTATGTCGGGTTATATCCCTGGTGATCCCTATTGGTTGCCTTCTCCTGAAATTTCTTTTTTAGACGCAACAAAACAACTTTTTTCCTCATTAAAAATTGCCTTTTGTGATCATATTCCTCCCTTTACCGACAGCGAAACAATTGTTAAAGAAACGGTAGACAAAACCGCTAAATTATTAGAGTCGTTGGGTCATTCTTTAGAAATGAAATGTCCTTCAGTAGAGTCATTAATTGAACCCTTTACCAAAGTTTGGCAATCGGGAATTGGGGCATCAGGACTGCCTTCAACGGTATTAAGTCCGATGAATAATTGGTTCAAAGAACAAGGGGTAAGCGCAGGGGAATATTTGCAAGCCGTTCATCAGATGCAAATTTTTTCCCGTCAATTAGTGGCCTTTTTTGAGCAGTTTGATGTGTTACTGTTACCGGTTTATTTACATCAACCGATCAAAGTAGGACAATGGGCGCATTTATCACCTCAAGAAACCTTAGAAAAAATGATCAATTGGGTTGCTCCTTGTCCTGCGTTTAATGCCAGTGGTTTACCGGCGATGACTTTACCGATGGCACAGGATGAAAAGGGGTTACCTGTGGGGATTCAATTAGTAGGAAAACCGGCAGATGAGTTAACCTTAATTTATTTAGCTTCTCAGCTAGAAAAAGTGAATAACTTATCATTGTCTATTCCGTATTTTGTCAATTATTAAACTGACTTTTTGCCTTTATACTTTGATTTGTGTACCATAAAGAGAGACATTTTAAGTAATGTTTCTCTAAAAGATAATTTTGATGTGGAGTTATGTTATACTCACATTTTGCATCAGAACAAAAATACTTAATAATTAGAGGCAGAAGGCAGGGGGGCAGGAGGCAGGAGTAAGGTGTACCTCATGAGTCCAAGATTAGCTGATCTTATTTTATTAGTAACTCATCGTTAAAAAAATTATATCCTAATTTGTTTAAGGTCTAAATTTTTCTCAAAAATCTCATCAATGGGTAACATTTCACCCTCCATTGTCATAAATTTATGGTCTTTGGTTGCTCGAATTTTTGACCCATCTTCTAGATAATATTCAAACACTTCTTGTTCTCCTCTATTATGCCATTGGGCAATAGTTTGAGTATAAACAAATCCATTGTTATCTACTGTATAAACGGTACAATTAATGTTTTCTTCGACTATTTTACCAATAGGCATCGGTCCATATTCAACGGTTAAAATTTCTGTGTCATAACTTAAACAATATTCCGCAAATTTGATCATTTGCTCGAATAAATCTTCTGCAATGGCTTGAGAAACTCCATTTTTGGTTGCCCCATCAATAAAAATCTCTCGATGTTTGGTCATTTCTGAAATTTTTTTCTTACCCATTGCCCGGCGCAATAAGTCGGCTTCTCCTAAAGAATAACCGGCTAAATCTTGCGCCATTTTCATAATTTGCTCTTGATAAACTAATACCGCGTAGGTTTCTTTTAGGATGGGTTCTAATAGTTTATGTTGGTAAACAATGGCTTCTTTTCCATGTTTACGGTTGATAAATTTAGGGATTAATCCTGCATCTAATGGTCCGGGACGATAGAGGGCTAAAATAGAAGAAATATCTTCAATTCCTGATGGTTTCAAATCTTTTACAATCTGTTTCATTCCTGATGACTCTAACTGAAAGATCCCTTCTAAATCTCCTTTTTCTAACAGTTTATGAGTCTTTTCTACATCGGGTGGTAATTTTTTAGCAGTGCCTTTGGCAATAATTTCTAGGGCTTTTCTCTCATCTAAAGGCAGTTGGTCTAAGTCTAATTCAACCCCTTGATTTTGTTTAATTAAATCAGCCGTACGTTGAATCGTGGTTAAATTTCTTAACCCTAAAAAGTCCATTTTTAATAATCCCAAGGACTCCAAATCTTCCATATAATATTGAGTAATAACCGCCCCATCATTATTCTTTTGTAAGGGAACAACTTGATCTAAAGGTTCAGAAGAAATAACCACCCCCGCAGCATGAACCCCAAAGGTTTTGTTAGTTCCTTCGATACGAATAGCCATCTCAACCCAACGACGTACAAGAGGATCATTTTCATACCTTTCTTTAAATTCCGGGGTTGGGGTTTCATCAGAAACCATGACCTTTAATTTAGTGGGTTTACCCCTTGAAACTGGGATCATTTTTGTCATTTTATCCGACTCAGCATAGGGAATATCTAACACTCTGGCTACATCTTTTAGCACTGCTTTTGATGTCATACGGTTAAACGTAATAATCTGAGCAACATTGGCTTCTCCATACTTTCTGGTAACATATTTAATCATTTCGTCCCGTCTTTCGATACAAAAATCTGTATCAACATCAGGCATTGATTTTCTTTCAGGATTCAGAAATCGCTCAAATAATAGACCATGATGAACCGGATCAATATTGGTTATTTTTAAGCAATAAGCTACCAAAGATCCCGCGGCTGAACCCCTTCCTGGTCCCACGGGAATGCGGTTATCTCTGGCATATTTAATGTAGTCCCATACTACCAAAAAGTAGGTTGAAAAACCCATTCTTTGCAACATTTTTAATTCATATTCTAACCGTTCCCGATATTCATCAGGAATCTCACTCCGAGAGCGACATTTTAAACGATTTACTAATCCTTCCCAAGCAATTTCTTCTACATAACTATCAGGGTTATGTCCAGCAGGGACAGGATAATCAGGTATGCGAGGTTCTCCTAAAATTTTATAAGGTTCAATTTTTTCAGCAACTTCTAAAGTGTTATTGATAGCTTCTTCTATGATCTCATTGGAAAGATGATCACGAAATAGTAAGCGCATTTCATCAGCCGATTTTAAATACTCTGTGCCACTATATCTAAGCCGTTTTTCATCAGTAATTAGTTTTCCTGTTTGAATACATAATAATGCGTCGTGTGCTTCTACATCGTAACAAGAAATAAAATGAGAGTCATTGGTTGCGACAATTTTAATCCCTAAGTCACGAGCAATTTTAGCAATAGCAACATTGACAATTCTATCCTCAACAGAACCATGATCTTGAATTTCTAAATAAAAGTCATCTTTAAATAGTTTTTGATACCATTTTGCTACTGCTTTAGCTTCTTTGAAATCTCCTGCTAAAATTCTTTGGGGTATTTCTCCTCCTAAACAAGCACTGGTAACAATTAGCCCTTCATGATATTCTTCTAATAGTTCTTTATTGATACAAGGACGGGCAAAAATTCCTTTTCCTTGCATTCCTTTGAGATGAGAAATTGTCGTTAATTTAACTAAATTTTTATAACCCTGAGTATTCTTAGCTAAGACAACTTGATGATACTTTTTATACTTTTTCTTATCTTCAATATCCCCATTAATCACATACATTTCATTGCCAATAATGGGTTTAATACTTTTATTTCGACAGACTTTAATCAGTTCAATCGCCCCATACATCACCCCATGATCCGTTAAAGCGATCGCTGGCATTTCTAATTCTACCGCACGCTCAATTAAAGCATTTAATTGGGATGCACCATCGAGTAAACTATAATCACTGTGTATATGTAAACCAACGAAAGACATAGTAAAATATTCTTAGCTTAATAGATGAATTAATTATTCCCAAATCTAATCCGTCATCATATTAATGACGACATCGGGAATTATATTATAGCGTTTATGGCTCTACAATATAAACTATGCTAAACTATCAGCTAGATGGGAAAAAAATAAGGATCTATTTTTGAGAAGTAAACTACCCACGCACGTCTCTACGCTATGTGCGAGGCTTTTAGTAGCCCTAAATTGACTGGAGTTGCCAATAAATTTGAACCTCCAGGCGTGTTTACAGAACGCCCCACTAAAGCTATCATCAACGCGCCATTGACATCAGCATCTCC
>JASJDD010000057.1 GCA_030065735.1 Crocosphaera sp. | reverse complement strand
AGTCTGTTTTGACTTTTTAGTAATCATCATTTTCCGTTGATTTCGACGGTCTATGTCTCTAGCTGGATTGATAAATTTTCTAGCTTTTACAGTACCGTCTCGTCCAACAATTGAACAAGTTGCAGCATTATTAATGCCTAAATCTACACTGCATACATAATCTGAATCCTCCTTTTTTATCGGTTTAATTTTAACTGGCATTGACAGTTGACAAGTCTTAGAATTAACGACTAAAGCTGGAGACTTTAGTTGATTCCCTATCACCTTATGTCGATTAAGTCCGTGACTTTTTACTGGGATTTCTTTTAACCAAACCCAATCTGAACCATTCCAAACTTTGAGGTCAATATTTTGATAATCATCATTATATTTGATTTGTTGACCTTTATATAATGCCGGATAAGATTGACACATAGCTGTTAAGCGAGGCGGTCTTACTTTTCTGTGTTTTCTAACCCCTGATTGCCATTCTCGATAACGAGTTTGGAAACTAGAAACAATCCCCACCGCATCAGCTATGGCTGCTCTCCTTAAATAACTAGGAAACTTACGAAATGAAGGATATTTATTAATGACTTTTTGATAGTATGAATATTTAGGATGAGGATTTCTCCTAGTTGAATGAATAGATTTCTCTAGATAATTTATTTTCTCTTTATCTGTTAGTTTACCCATTAATTTCCATTCTGCATTGACAATAAAAACTAACGGCTTTAGGAATCTCCTATATTCTGTAACTGTCAACAATAATAGCTTTTTTTGCGATGATGTCACTTTAAGATTCCAGACATCTGTACGGATCATGGAGTCGGAGTTTTTCTTTTTGGTTTTACGTTTGGTTTGAGACTTACCCATAATGACTAAAAAGTTTGTTGACTTAGAAAGATAGTAACATAATCAAGAATAACCAGAATAACGATGCTTCGCCTTTATTTATTGGTTTCGCTAACCCCATCTAAATCACAGATTTTAGATGGGGACTGCGCGAAACGATTTTGTTCAAAAAACTTGCTTAGTTTGCATAAACCAGTTAGAATGACGATCAATTTTTGTGAAGGTTATTTACCATAGGGAAATGATCTTATACAAAACTACCTAAGGAGGCGCGTCATGCACCAACTCAAACAGTATTGGGTTGCCCAAAGACTTGACAAAGACTTAGGAGATCCCTGGACTCCTGAGAGCGTAATGTCGTTCAAGCAAGTCGTTGATATCGATGAGACAGAGGAATTTCCTCACTCAGAGATAGAATGGCTTTACAATTGGAAACTGCAACATTACTATGTTCCGGCGGAGTGTGGTGGGGAGTTTACCTCTTTTGAGGAATTTTTGGCGTTTGTTCGTGTTTTATGTCGTCGAGATCAAACCATAGGGATTGCTTTTACCACCCTATTTTGGTCTTTTATCACTTGGATGGCAGGAACAGACGAACAAAAGCAACAGTTAGCCCAATACATCAAAAACGAAAACGGGGCTATCTGTTTAGGCTATTCTGAGAAAGAACATGGGAGTGATCTAATTGGTGGTGATTTGACGGCAAAAAAGGTGCCAGGAGGCTACATTCTCAATGGGGAAAAATGGCCGATTAATCGGGCGACTATTTCAGGAATATCCTACATTTTGGCGAAAACTGACCCAGAAGGGGGTCCCAAATGTTTAACCCTGTTTATGGTGGATAAACGTCAACTCAACCCCGATCATTATTATAATTTACCCAAAATTTTAACTCACGGTATTCGTGCCTCTGATATGAGTGGGATCGGGTTTAAGGACTGTTTTGTTCCTGACTCCATGCGGATTAAAGAGGAAGGAGATGGCTTAGAATTTGCGTTAAAAGGCTTTCAAGTCACTCGGACTTTCTGCGCTGCTTTTTCTTTAGGTGCAGCGGATACGGCTTTAAGAACGACTTTAAATTTTGCGGTTAAACGGGTTGTGTATGGGAAAAAAGTAATCGATATTCCCCAACCCCGTAAAACCCTGGTAGATGCTTTTTTAGATATCTTAATTTGTGATTGCGAAACCATTGGCGCAGCAAGAGGGTTCCATATTATCCCCGAACAGTTTAGCGTTTGGGCTTCAGTAACAAAATACTTTGTTACCACCCAAATAGAAACCATGATTAACAGCGTTTACACTGTCTTAGGATCACGGTTCTATATGCGCGAAGAACACGACTGGGGGATCTTCCAAAAACTGCTACGGGATAACTCCATCATTAGTATGTTTGATGGCAGTACAGTGGTTAATTTACACGCACTGATGCTACAGTTTCGTCAACTCACTAAGCAACGGGCCCGCCGTAAACCAGAGGCGATCGCCGATTTACAGAAACGTTTAGAAGCTATTTTCTCCCTAGAAAAGCCCTTACCTCAATTCGAGGGTCAGAAATTAGAATTATTTGGTCGAGGGGTGGATGATCCCCTACAAGGCTTAGAAATCGCCCTACAACAGCTAGAAGCTTTAAAAGAGATAGCCGATGTAGATGAGGAACTGTTAGAAAAGCTCATGGTTTTGGGTAGTTTAGTATTAGAGGAATTAAACGCTCACGATGAGTTAATTGCTAACTCAAAGTTTGAATATGGCCATGATCAATCCCCAGAATTGTTTGAAGTTGCCAAAAAATACTGTACCCTTCATGCTGCGGCCTGTTGTTTACAGATGTGGTTATACAATCGAACAATTTTAGGGGAATTTTTTTCCAAAGGAGAATGGTTAGTATTAAGTTTACATCGACTCTTACGCACCCTTCGACCCCTACCCTATAGCATTTCTGATGTGTATGTGGAAAACACCGCTCAAGAACTGCTAAAACTGTATAAAGAAGATAAACTATTTTCAATCGTTCCTTTTCAATTAGCTCATTCACCGATAAACGAGGATCGCTCTTATGCAACTTCAAAGCTCCAGCTACAAGCTTGATGACCAAGCAACAGCTACTACACCAGTCGAAACTGTTCAAAATTGGCTGATTAAGCAGTTGGCTGAGCAGTTAAATCTCGACCCTGATAAAATAAAAATTACTGAACCCTTTACCCGCTATGGTCTTGATTCTATCGATGCTGTGACGTTAGTGGGAGATTTAGAGGACTGGTTAGATTTAGACCTTCCCGATACTTTATTTTGGGACTATCCCACCGTTGAAAAATCAGCGAAGTATCTTGAAGAAGAATATGATCTTGCTGATGCTCTGAGTAATATTGAATCAGAAGAAACCGAAACAGCAGAACCCGTTAATCAAACTCAAGATAATAATAGCGATAAAAAAGGATGGGGCAATCTTTTTGGAAGATTTCAATAAAAAATAAAGTATAAAAATCTCCCTAGGGTTAGTCAAGGATAAAACCTCACTAACCCTAATTTTTTGGGTGTGAAGGAAATAATATATAGGATTTCTGGTATAGTATTAAAAATTAATATGAGAATCTAGTTGTATTGCCTACTCTTCTATTAACTAACGTATTTAGATGTTTGACCGAAAAAAAGGGTTTCAAGCTTCCAACTTCAGGGGTCGGTAATTCTAAATTCTAAATTCTAAATTCTAAATTCTGATTGACAACTTATATTTATGAATTACTCTGATTTTTCGTTTTGGTGGATTTTAATTTTATTTAGTATTCCTTTCTTTACCGTTCGCTATATCGCTCAATCAGCTAATTTATGGCGAGGGGTTTTTGATAGTATTGGTTTATTAGCCTTATCTTTTTTATTGTTTTTTCATGCAAGTCGTTCTAGCTTCATTATTTTTCTAGGAGAACTGATTTTTAACTATTTGATGGTGCAATGGATGTTGCGATCGCAGGGTTGGAAAGCTAAAGCGATCGCCACTGTTGTTATTATTATTAATGTTTCCATTTTAGCCTATTTTAAATATTTATCTTTCTTTGTTGAAGATGTAATCGGTTTATTCATTAATATTCCTGCCAACTGGCAACAATTATCACCCATTCCTGTGAGAAATACCATCCCGCCAGGGGTATCATTTTATACGTTTCAAATGGTTGCTTTTGTGGTAGATTCTTTGAACGCTAGAAAAAAGAAACCGGTTGCTTTTCTAGATTATCTGAATTTTATTGCCTTTTTTCCCCAAATTGTTGCCGGACCCATTGAAAGAAGAAAAGATTTATTTCCCCAGATTGAGGACTTTCGTTTTAAATTTCGGGTAGAAAACTTTGAAACGGGGTTAAAATGGATTTCATTAGGCTTATTTATGAAGTTTGTCTTAGCAGATAATCTTGCCCCTTATATTGATTTAAGAATTGCTGATAATGCTTGGACAGTTTGGTTTTTTGCTTTATTATTTACTTTAAGAATTTACTTTGATTTTGCTGGTTATAGTTTCGTTGCTGTCGGTATCGCCAGCTTTTTAGGGGTTAAATTAACGGTCAATTTTTTAGCCCCCTATACCTCCCAAAGTATCAATGAATTTTGGCGACGTTGGCACATTACGTTAAGTACCTGGTTTAGAGATTACGTCTTTTTACCCTTGATGGGATCGAATAAACAATGGGCAGCTTTTTACCTCTTTTTAACCTTTACTTTATCAGGTTTTTGGCATGGGGCAGCTTGGAATTTTATTATCTGGGGAGCTTATCACGGTGCGCTATTATTAATATTAAGATATTTAGGTCGTCCTTTCTATGGGTTCATGGGAAACTATCTTCCTCGTCCTCAAATAGTCTCTTGGTTTTTAACCTTCACGTCTGTTACTTTAGGGTGTCTTTTCTTTATGGAAACCAATAGCAAAAGATTACTCACTAAACTCTTGACGATAATAACACCTGGGGCTTATTCTTGGGACAATTTGCAAGCTTTGTTTGGATCGTATAGTATTAACGAAACATCAGCCTTGCTATTTGTTCTTGCTTTATCTATATTTGTCCTTTTAATGGAACATTTAGCGGTGTGGCAAGGTAAATTTGAATATGATTTGTTGTTATCCCGTTGGTTGTCCCCTGTTTTATTAGCTTTAACTATTTTATTAGCTGCTAATACACCATCTGAGTTTATTTATTTTGAATTCTAATGAATACTAAAAATCCTATTAATATCTGTGTTTTGGGAGGCGGTTTTAGCGGTTTATACACTGCTTTATACCTCAGTAACCATCCTCAAGTTAAATTAGGTCACTGGAAAATTACCTTAGTTGAACGCAATGATAACTTTTTATTTACTCCCCTATTATATGAGTTAATTACAGGAGAATTACAACGGTGGGAAATTGCCCCAACTTATCAAAAATTATTAGCAGGTACTTCAATTAAATTTTGTCAACATATTGTAAAAAAAATTGACTTAAATAATCGTCAAGTGAAACTAGATAATGATGATAGTTTAAGTTATGATTATCTCGTTTTGGGGTTAGGAACTCAAAATTATTGGGCGGATATTCCAGGGTTAAAAAATTATGCTTTAACCTTTAGAACATTACGTGATTTAGAACAGTTACAAGCTAAAATACACTACTTAGAAACCTTAGATAGAAAACATTTAAGAGTAGCTATTATTGGTGGCGGACCCAATGGTGTAGAGTTATCTTGTAAGTTAGCTGATCGTTTAGGAAAACGATCAGAAGTATTATTAATTGATCGAGGAAATCAAATCTTAAAAGGGTTTTCTAAAGGCGTTCGTAAAGCATCTTATCGTGCATTAGGTTCTCGTCGCGTACAACTATATTTAAACACAAATGTTGAAGAAATTAAGGACGATTCGATTAGTTTAAAGCATGGTGAACAAACGATTAATGTTCCTGTAGATATGGTTATCTGGGTTGCAGGAACTCAGTCAAGAATATTAGTTAATTCCCTAAATTGTCAACAAAGTAACCTAGGCAAATTATTAGTTCATCCTAGTTTACAGTTAATTGATTATCCTGAAGTTTTTGCTTTAGGTGATCTAGCACAAATAAGTAATAAAAAGACGAGTATTCCTGCTACTGCACAAGCTGCTTATCAACAGGCCAGTTGTGCAGCTAAGAATATCGCTGCTATCATCGAAGGTAAACCCTTAAAATCTTTTAAATATCTTCATTTAGGAGATATGTTAACCCTGGGAAGAAGAACCGCTATTATCTCTAGTTATGGTATCAATATTAGCGGACAATTAGGGGGAATGATACGACGGTTAGCGTATATTTTTCGTTTACCAACTATGCGTCATCGCCTTCAAGTTTTAAGGAATTTTGGGCAGAAAATAGGGTTAAAAATTCGTCGTTTTCTTCGTAGTATTCTAGCTAACTTATTGGGGCAAAAATCATCTAGAAAATACTTAAAATAACTTTAAATTTTAAACCTAGTAAAATGTCATACCCTAAAAAGATTAATGATTTATATTTCAAAATAGCAGGGTTAGAACATCGAATTAGTAGATTAGGTAAAATTTGTAAAAAACCTAAATATACTATCTTTTTGATTATTTTATGTTGGTTATTTTCTGCTTTTTCGGGTTTCACTTTTGCTTTTGGTGCTTATATTTGTTCATTGATATTTGAATTATATGCTGAAAATCAACTCGCAGGTTGGTTAGGGATTATATTCTTGATAATTTGGTTAATAATTGTTTTATGGAAAGGTTTAATAAATTCTATTAAGTTTGCTTTAATTTCTTTTTTATTAATTTTAATACTCGGCGGAATATTAGTAATAATAGGCTCTATTACTTATGCGATAGCTTTAATATTTTCTATATCAGGAATGCTCATGGTAACTGTAAGTATTACTATTACTTTAATAGGATTATTGGGGGTTACTTTTTTATTAATGGGAGGTGTTTTAGGGGTCATTGTATTAACGGTGATTTGGACAGTTTCGTTTCTTATTGCAGGGGTTGTAGCTTGGGTTTTTTCTTGGAGTTTAACAGTAGTTTTTGCAGGAATATTTGTCGGGGGTGGTGTTTTTATTAATCAATTTTCTTTAGTCGGGTTAGTAATATTTTTAATTTTGAGTATTTATCTAAGTTTGCAAATGATTCTTAATCATCAAAGAGAAACTTATTTAATAAAAATTGTCCAAAAAATTGCAGATATAGGAAACACAAGATTTTAAGATAAAATACAATTTGAATAACGACCACTCATTTATCCCTCAAAAATGATTACACTGTGAATCTTACCAGAGTATTTAGGAGTTTAAACCATGAATACAATAACTCTCAATGTTAAACCCGTTCAACTTACAGATGAAGAGTTTTATCAACTTTGCCAAGTTAATGAAGCATGGCGACTAGAATTAACTGCAAAAGGAGAACTATTAATTATGCCTCCATTGGGTGGAAAAAGTGGTACACGAGAGGCTAGATTAATTAGTAAATTATGGGTGTGGAATGAAGAAACTCAATTAGGGGTTGTTTTTAGTTCTTCAACAGTTTTTCGTTTACCCAATGGTGGAAAACGTTCTCCTGATGTCGCATGGGTTAAACTAGAAAGATGGAATAGTTTAATTGAAGAAGATCAAGAAAAATTTCCACCTTTATGTCCTGATTTTGTCATAGAATTACGTTCTCGAACCGATAAATTAGAAGACTTAGAAGAGAAAATGCTAGAATATCTTGACGCAGGTTTAAGCTTAGGATGGTTCATTAATCCTCAACAGCAACAAGTAGAAATTTATCGCCAAAATCAAGATAAAGAAATTATATCCCTTCCTGCTAATTTATCAGGGGAAGATGTGTTACCTGATTTTGTTTTAGATATCCCTGTAATGTGATTTTTTTCTAAGTCTTTAAGTTCATTTTTAACCAATCGAATATCTGTTCTCCTGTTAAATTTAGATTAATCTCCTCAAGAACTAATATTGAGTCATTTCGATGACAATATTCTGGTTGTTTCTCTGGTTGAAAAATAAGAATTGAACGATCATCAGGATCGATTAACCATCCTAATTGACAGCCATATTTTAAACAATGTAAAATATTATTGGTGACTCGATTAGAACTCTGTTCAGGGGAAAGAATCTCAATCGTCCAATTAGGCGCAATTAATATATTATCCTTCGGTTCTCCATTTTCATCAACCGCTATATTTTGCCAATAAAGAACGGCTATATCTGGAACAATAGAACGACCCCCAAAAGTACAGCGTAGTTCTGGAAAAGCATAAGCAAGCTGTGTTTTTTCTGTCACTTCATTAATATGATAAATTAGTTTACCTTGAAGTCGAGAATGTCTAGCTTTTGACATGGGTTTTTGGATAATATCTCCATCAATATATTGCCTAGCTGGTTTCGTTTCTGGTTGTTTCAAAAATGTTTCTAAGGTTAAAGATGAGTTTTGGATAACAGTCATAGGTTTCACATCAGTACAAATTATTTTTAGGAATTATTGATCAATTAGATTCTGATCTAAATTTAGAAAAATAATACCAACGATTTTTATAAACTTTGGCAAACAAAAAGCTTATTCATAAGGGTTTTCTTTCAAAACATCTAATAACTTATTTGTTTGTTTTCCTAACCCTGCACTTACAAGCTTTCTTGTATCTTCCTCCGCTTGTTTAGTAAAGATTAACTGCCAATTATCCATTTAAAATATCTCTAATTGAGTCTTCATTTATACAATCTTCAATGGGTGTATTTCCTCCTTCTATAATAGACTCAACCATTCCAGGAATAGAATGTAAATATAGAGTTTCTTGAATCGAGTTCCAATCTTCTTCGGATACTAAAACAGCATTTCCTTTTGTTCCAGATAAAAGAATCGGTTGATGATTATCATTGGTTTGATTGACTAATTGGTCAATATCATTCTTAGCTTGATTGATTTTAACAATTTTCACTTAAATACTCCTATTAAACATTACCTTTTTACTTATATTAACATATTTTTCTTATAGAGATCCTATTGCGAGCATTGAATGAGAATTGTGTATTTTTTCACGATAATAACGTACTAATTCAGTATACAAAACATTATACAACTTATGGTATAATTCATTTTATAACTTAAAGATGTGAGGATTAACTGAGATAATAAGCATTAACAAGAAGAGAAATAAAGCAAAACCTGATTTTAAATATTAACTCTTTCATTTAAAAAGGAAAAAAACTATGGTTAATGTCATTAGAGGAACTTCAGATAAACCTGTATCATCTAAGAAATTGGGTGAATATTTTGAAGCTAGAAATGACATTGAAGGTACTTTATATTTAGGATATCCGATTATAGGAACTGCTCAAGGAGGTTATCAAATTGATGCACTTTTAGTTTCTAAACAACATGGAGTTATTATTTTTCATATTGTAGAAGGTACTCATACTGATCTCAATCTTGAAGATATTCAGGATGAAAACATAACGAAGTTAGAATCTAAATTACTTCAACATAAAGAACTTTTAAAACGACGAAAGTTAATGGTAGAAATGTCGGTAGTCACTTATGCACCAGCTTGGTATCAATATCCTGAAGATATAGATATTAAAGAATATCCTATTTTAATTACTAAGGAGGATTTAGATAATTTTATAGAATTATGTTCATGGGAACATAATCAATGTTTTGAAAAAGTAAATTCAGTAATACAAGCCATAACAACAATTAGTAAAAAGAATCCGAGAAGTTATGTAAAAAAAGAAGATTCCAGGGGAGCAAAATTAAAGAAAATAGAAGAATCTATTGCTAATTTAGATGCAACTCAAAATGCAGCAGTTCTTGAAACTGTTGAAGGTGTTCAAAGAATTAGAGGATTAGCTGGTTCAGGAAAAACAATCGTTTTGGCTTTAAAAGTTGCTTATCTTCATGCTAAACACCCAGATTGGAATATTGCAGTAACTTTTAATACTCGTTCACTAAAAGGACAATTTAAAAAACTGATTAATAATTTCGCAATAGAACAGACTAATGAAGAACCTGACTGGGAAAAAATTAATATAATTCATGCTTGGGGGAGTCCAAAAATTGAAGGAATTTATTATAATTTTTGTAAGATTCATAATATTGAATATTTAGATTTTTCTAAAGCCTCTTTATTAACATTTGAAGATGGTAAAGAATTTGACTATGCTTGTGAAAAAGCCTTACATAATACTCAAAATATTCAGCAATACTATGATGTCATTTTAGTAGATGAAGCACAAGATTTCTCTCAATACTTTTTGAGACTGTGTTATGAAATATTAAAAGACCCTAAACGTTTAGTCTATGCTTATGATGAACTACAAAGCTTAAGTGACAAAATGATGCAATCCCCAGAATTACTTTTTGGGAATAATGAATATGGAGAACCAAAAGTTAGACTTGAAAACCTTGCAGGAGAACCAAAACAGGATGTTGTTTTAAATACTTGTTATAGAAATTCTCGTCCCATTTTAGCGTCTGCTCATGCTTTGGGTTTTGGAATATATAGAGATCAAGGTTTAGTTCAGATGTTTGATGAAAGTCAATTATGGTTAGATATTGGTTATGATATAGACGAAGGAGAATTAAAAGAAGGGAAATTTGTTAAACTCATTAGAACCAATGAAACAAGTCCTAAATTTCTAGAAAAGCACTCAGATATTGATGATTTAATTCTTTTTAAAACATTTAATAATAATCAAGAGCAAATTGAATGGTTAGTGAAAAAAATAGAAAATAATCTGAAAAATGATGAATTGAGATATGATGACATTATGGTTATTCATACTAATCCTAAAGATACAAAAACAGCAGTAGGTAAAGCTAGAGAATTATTATTTGAAAGAAAAATCAACTCTAACTTAGCTGGTGTAACAACAACCCCTGATGTTTTTTTTGAAGACAATGCTATCGTTTTTACTGGTATTTACAGAGCAAAAGGAAATGAAGCAGCTATGATTTATGTGATTAATGGACAAGAGTGTTTTCAAGGTAGTGAATTAGATAAAAAAAGAAACATTTTATTTACGGCAATGACTAGAAGTAAAGCATGGATAAGAGTTCTTGGTTATGGTTCAAATATGAAAAAACTAGAAGAAGAATTTAATAAAATTAAAGCAAACAATTTTTCTCTTAATTTCACATATCCTACTGAAGAGGAACGAAGGAAAATGAAACTTGTTAATAGAGATATGAGTCAAGCAGAAAGAAAAAAGAAAGAGAAAAAAAGGAAAGATTTGAGAAAAGTAATTGATATAGATGATGAAGAATTAAAGGAATTAGTAGCTGAATTATCAGAAGAATATAAGGAAAAGCTAAAAAAATCACTAGAATAAAATTCAGTTCATGATCAATCATCAGGACATTTTAAATGATATTCAAAATATGACAACTCAACTAATAAGAGTTGGATTATCTGTAAAGCAAAATTTTCCAATTTGTAAATCTTTTCCAAATCAAGTATATGAAGTTAATTATGCTAATATGCAAGATTTATCTATCGTTTTGAAAAATAGAAAATATGAAGAAATTTATGATGAGTTAGAGTCTAACAATAATTTTAATATAAAAATGATTGATGGGGCTTTACTACAACTTTTATATACATATCAAACAAAGATATTAATTCGTCACAGATTAGCTTTTTTTCCATCCCCTTATTTAGAGTCTTTTCAAAATGAACCAGAGATTTATGAAGATGATGAAATTTATGCTGATATTTTAGAAAAAAATATTATGGCTGTACCGATACGGTTTGATTATGATCCTAATAATTTTCAAGAAATTTATCATCCTAAGTGTCATCTTACTTTGGGGCAATTTAAAAACTGTAGAATTCCTGTTTCTTCTCCTATTACACCTAGTTTATTTATCTCTTTTATTTTACGAAATTTTTATAATACTGCTTTTCAAAAATTTTCAAATGAATTAACATTTCAAGATGCTTTATTTAATGAAACTATTACTAATCTTGAAAAAAAGCTATTACATCTTGCTATTTTTTAATCCTCTATCATAAAAACTTGTGTTTTTTGCCAATTTTCTAGAAAGTTGCTAGACTTTTCTTAATTTCTGGGAATACTAATTCTAATGCAAATAATCAAGTTATAAAAAAATTATGTTAGCTAGGGTTTGGTGTGCTTCATTAGTGGGTATTGATGCAGTAAAAGTTGGGGTTGAAGTGGATGTTGCCGGGGGACTTCCTGCCATAACAATTGTCGGATTACCGGACACAGCAGTACAAGAATCTAGGGAAAGAGTGAAAGCAGCCATCAAGAATTCAGGATTTGCTTTTCCGGTACGAAAAATAATTATTAACTTGGCCCCGGCTGACTTACGCAAAGAAGGCCCTTCCTTTGACTTACCCATCAGCGTCGGTGTATTAACCGCCTCAGAGCAAGTAGATGCCCATTTATTGGGGGATTATTTGTTTTTAGGGGAATTATCCCTCGATGGCAGTTTGCGCCCCGTAGCTGGCGTTTTACCCATCGCTGCGAAAGCGCAACAGTTAGGAATAAAAGGGTTAGTGGTTCCTGCGGATAACGCCCAAGAAGCTGCTGTGGTCAAAGGTTTAGCGGTTTATGGCTTCAAACACCTCTCAGATGTAGCAGACTTCCTCTGTCAACCCCAAACCTATCAACCTGTCAGCTATCAACCCCCTCAAAAGGATGAGTTAGCCGCTGTTTTTCCCCTTGATCTCAAAGATGTTAAAGGCCAAACTCATGCCCGTCGCGCCTTGGAAATAGCAGCATCTGGAGGACACAATTTAATTTTAGTCGGGCCCCCTGGAAGCGGAAAAACCATGTTAGCCAAGCGTTTACCGGGCATTTTACCCCCTTTATCCTTCTCAGAGGCTTTAGAAGTGTCACAAATTCACTCAGTGGCTGGTTTGCTGAAAAATAGGGGTTCTTTGATCCAAGATCGTCCCTTTCGTAGTCCCCATCATTCTGCGTCGGGACCCAGTTTAGTGGGAGGGGGTAGTTACCCCAAACCGGGAGAAATTTCTTTATCTCATCACGGTATTCTATTTTTAGACGAATTAACGGAGTTTAAGCGCAATGTTTTGGAGTTTCTCCGTCAACCCCTAGAAGATGGTTATGTTTCTATCAGTCGTACTCGTCAGTCGGTGACATTTCCCGCACAGTTTACTTTAGTCGCAAGCACGAACCCTTGTCCCTGTGGGTATTTCGGCGATCCCATCCAACGCTGTACTTGTTCCCCCCGTCAACGGGAACAATATTGGGCTAAGTTGTCGGGTCCATTGATGGATAGAATTGATTTACAAGTGGCGGTTAATCGTCTGAAACCCGAAGAAATGACACAGCAAGTGACAGGAGAGGGATCGCGTAGTATTAGAGAGAGGGTAAAGTTAGCCCGTGATCGCGCCCAACATCGGTTTAAGGAAGAGGCTACGGTGTCTTGTAATGCACAGATGCAAACCTCCCATTTACAGTGTTTTTGTGCTTTAGATGAGTCGAGTCGTAACTTATTAGAAGGGGCGATTCGTAAGCTAGGATTATCTGCAAGGGCGATGGATAGGGTGTTAAAGGTGTCTCGCACTATTGCTGATCTCGCTGATGATGAGACGGTTAAAAGTTGTCATGTTGCTGAGGCGATACAGTATCGAACTATTGATAGAATGCAGTAAGATTTTTTTGTTATTTTTCTGTAATTTCTGGGAACCCTAATAAGAGTTAGGTCAAATCAATAGTAACAAAATGAAAGCTTCTGAAACCAGTATTCGTAATCTCTTAGAAGGGACAAAACAGTTTCAAGTTCCTCTTTTTCAACGACCTTATTCTTGGAAAAAAAATAACTGGGATACTCTTTGGGATGATTTAAAGAGTATTTATAAGGGTGAAGTTGACGGAAGTTATTTTTTAGGTCCAATTGTTACACAATCTATATCTGCTACTGCTGATGGAATTTCACTATTTCTTATTATTGATGGGCAGCAGCGTTTGACTACTTTAAGTATTTTATTAGCCAGTTTAAGAGATCAACTAAAAGATGAAAGTCCGAGATTTTCAGAACAAGTGCATGAATATTTTTTGATTAATAAGTTTCAAGATAATGATGACTATTTTAAAGTTTTACCGACACAAGCTGATCGCAACTCTTATAAAAACATCATTGATCTAGAAAGTAATTCAGATGATTCCAATGGTCAAATAACTGAAGCTTATCAATATTTTACAACAAAACTCAACAAAGAAAAAATTGATTTCTGTGAAAAGATTAAAAATATTATTCTGGAGAAATTAGTTGTTGTTAATATTACATCCGGTGAAGATGATAACCCTTATTTGATTTTTGAAAGTTTGAACAATAAAGGAGAAGAATTAACTCAAGCTGATTTGGTTCGTAACTATATATTTATGAAATTACCGATTAAAAGTAGAGAAAAACAATATAATCGTTTATGGTTGCCTCTTGAAAATCGATTTAAAAAACAAGCAGGTGAGAAATATTCTGGAGAATTAACTAATGCTTTTTGGTTCTATTTAAGAAAAGATGGTAAATCTGTTTCTAAGAATAGTATTTATCAATCGTTTAAGAAAAAATGTGATAATTGCTCAGGTGGATTACAAGAAGAATTAAAATTATTAGTGAAATTTTCTCAGTATTATGAGTGTTTAAATTTTCCTGAAACAGAAGAATCTAATTCTATGCTAAAAAACTATTTTAATAGCTTAAAGAAATTAGATTTCACAACATCACATATTTTTCTATTGAATGTATATCATGATTATCAAAATAGTCAAATTTCAAAAGATGACTTTGAGAAGATATTAATTTATCTAGAATCCTATTTTGTTCGTCGTTTATTTTCAGGAGTATCTACAAGGGTATTAGGTGGCATTTTCAATAACTTGTATAAGGATATACGCAAAGAAAATACTGGTAATATTGTTCAAAGATTATATAACATTCTCAATCGGTTTGAAAATCAGAAAAGATGGCCAAAAGATGAAGAGTTTAGGAAAGGGATTCTAAAACATAGTATTTATAGCCAAAAAACAGCAGAACGAACTCAATTTATTCTAGAAAAATTAGAAAAGAGTCAAGGTAAAGAAACTGTTGATATTTCAAACTTGAGTGTTGAACATATTATGCCTCAAACTCTTAGTAATAAATGGAGACAAACATTAGGTGAAAAAAATGCAAGAAATTATAAAACTTGGCTTCATACATTGGGAAATTTAACACTGACTGGTTATAATTCAGAATTATCTAATAAACCCTATTCTGATAAACAAAAATATTTAATAGATAGTAACTTGTATCTTAATCGGTATTTTCGTAATCTTAATGATTGGAACTTTGATGAGATTAAAGAAAGAGGAAACCGCTTAGCTGATATCGCTATAAAAGTTTGGCCACGATAACTCTTTTGATGGGTAATGAACTAAAAAGGTTTATCAAAATGAATCAATTGTTAAAAGTATCTCGAACCTATTGCCGATCTTGGTGATGATGAGACGGTTAAAAGTTATACCAAATCCGGTTCCGGGACCCATCTTATCCTTGAGAAGGGGCAGGGGGCAGAAGGCAGGAGGGTTTTCAATTGTTAATCTATCAAGTTGTTAAGGGGGGTATCTAAAGCGGATTTGGTATTATCATGTTGCTGAGGCGATACAATACCGAACCATTGATAGAATGCAGTAAGATTGATGATCATTTCCTGTTAATTGTTAATTAGATTGGGGTAGGAGTTTGACAGAGGAATTTTAACCACTTAGATTACCAATTTCTGTCAAAGTAGATTAACAACAATCATAAGAATAAATAACCTGACTAAAATCTAATTTTTTTAGCGCAGAAGGTTGAATAAAAAAGTTACCCACACCCGCATCTCCCCACATAATATCTGCGTCTTCATCAGAGATCATTTGAAACAGTAATTCGTAGGGTTCTATGGTTTCATCAAAATTGATTCTCGGATCATCTTGCGTAAAAAAAGGATAACCTCCTAATTTATGTTCTTCTCCTTCATATAAGTCTAAATAGTCGTCTAAAAGATCATAAAAATCAAGGGGTTCTTCTGAACGATTTACAAAATTTTCTATCATCTTTTCTAAGCGATAATCACAACCACTAATGGGTTCAAATTTTTGTTCAAATGTCAAGGCAAAACTCCCAATAAATGGTAAAATAACATCGGGATCATCTATAGTTGGAAGAAAACTAAAATCAGTAATTAAATTCTTTTCATCTAAATCAATTTTATCAAAATAAATAACTTGAAAATGTTTTTGCTCAGCCATATCTTCATCATTCATACCATATAAATCATGATAACTATCGATGTAAAATTGTAAGATTCCTTCTTTGGGAAAATTATCTAATAATAAGGTTTCAGAAAAATTAATTTGAGCCAATAAAATTAAGGGGTTTCCTTCGGGACTCTTGGGATAGTCTAACTGTTTAGGAAAATAGGGTTCTCCTCCAAACTTACTTTCCCATACAGTCATTTTGTTGCTAAAAGAAGGAGTAATTTTAAGATAGAGTTTTTGGGTTGCTTCTAACTCTTTGCGTAGGGTTTCTAGGTGAGGAGGAAGCTTCATCATAATTAGATAACTGAGAATACAACCTCCATTCTTACAGAAAAATTGCTCATTTCTGAGGTTGTTAACCTTTAATTAAGAAAATTAGACAATAGGGATTTTCGGTTCTATTTCAGGGGACTCAAAAAATCTTTCTAATTCTTATCAAAAGCCTAATAATATCGTTTAGCTTACCGCCGAAGGTTGACTTTTAGCCATAGGAAGCGTAAACCAGAATTGACAGCCATTACCGGGGGTACTTTTTACGCCAATTTTACCTCCATGAGCTTCAATAATTTGACGACATTGATAAGATCCTAAACCGATACCGGTTCTGCGTCGATCGTGTAAACTACGAAGATACAATTTAAACAATTGCTCACATTGTTGTTCACACATTCCTACCCCATTATCAGTTAAACGACAATAGATCATATCCTTCTCAACGGTTACATCAATCCTTAAATTAATACCAGGAGGATTATGTTTTAAAGCATTAGTAACAAGGTGATTAAAGACTTGATGAAGTTGCTTTTTATCACCATAAATTAAAGGTAAATTATGGGGAATATTAGGAACTAAATTAGCTTTATTTTGCTTTAATAATGGTTCCCATTCTTGATTTAATTCATTAATAAAATTTGATAAAGATAACGGTTCACAATGAATCATCAAAGGTCTTTGTTCAGAAAAATGATCTTCAGAAAGTGCATTAATTAAACTTAGTTGACGCTCACTACTATTAATCATTCTATCTAGAATAGAGCGGGATAAAGTTAAGCTATCTCCAGGCCGATGTTGTAGATTTTTTAATAGCATTAAAAGTCCCATGATCGACGTACGCAAATCATGGGAAACCGCTTGTAAAAACACCGCTTTCATATCATGTAATTCTTGCACTTCCGTTATTTTTTCCTGAAGTTGATGGGTGCGATATTCTAC